>SEDW01000238.1 GCA_004193325.1 Pseudomonadota bacterium
CGATCAGAATGGGCTTTGATGGAATCGGAAGCAGACTGCGCAAAGATCTTTCAACAGATCGCGGACAAAAGCCAGGCGGCTGGAATTTCCTTACCAAAAAAGCTCTATTTCTGAGGCGTTAAGAGCTCATCGTAGCCGCGCCCCAGAAATTGAATCACGCAGAGTCCATGACCAAATGGGTCCGAGCATTCAAAGATCTTACCATAAGGGGCCGTTCGTATCTTCGATACCTCCGAAAACACGGCTCCTTCCCTCTCCAGCTTCGCTCTCGTCCGTTCAATATCATCCACTACAAAATCAACATGCACCGGCGTCCAATGCCTCGCATAGCTTCGGCCCTCACGAGCCGAGGGATAGATCTTGCTGCCTTCATCCTTCTTTAAGAGGTAAAAGACGCAGCTGTCGCCAAGCAGCTCGATAAAATCATCAGCGAAGCGTCTACCGACTTTGAGATCGAGCGCTTTGGTATAAAACATTTCCGCTTTCAAAATATCATCGACATCGATATTGATCAGGACTTTGGTCATCGCTTGCTCTCCAGACCGCGAGTTTTAAGGAAAGCCTCCACATCAAATTCTGCGAGCGAAGAAATCTTTCCGTCACAGAAATCAAACTTTGTAGAGCTTATATAATGCTCCTCAGGGACGGCAACGACCTTCATGCGCGCAGCCTTCCCTGAAATCGATCCGATTATAGAATCCTCGAAGACGAGAATACCACTCGGATCAATACCCATGAGCCGAGCCGTCGAGAGATAAGCAGCAGGATGAGGCTTGCCATACTCCTCGTGTTCCGCACTGTGGAGAACGGAGAAAAAATCGATGAGACCAATTTTTTTGAGAGCCACCTGAATGAGGCGAAGGGGTGAGGAACTGCAGACGGCGAGAGGGATCTTGGCCGCGTGAAGTCGTTGAACGAGCTCGATCGCGCCCTTCTTCGGAGTCGCGCCAGCGGCCATCAACTCCTCAACCCGATCGATAATATCGCCCTCAACTTCGAGGAGCGTCCGCCCCTGCCAGGGAAATTTCTGATACCAGTGCTGGACCGCAGCGTCGACCCTCAGGCCAGTCGTTTCATGATTGAGGTGCTTTTCGAGATCGATCCCGAGCCTCCGGTAGATCTCCAGGTCGGCCGTCTTCCAGAAGGGCTCTGAGTCGATCAAGAGCCCATCCATATCAAAGATAACCGCCTGAATCATGAAACCTCCGCGTGTGTTAGGCCATCCGCCTCGCGAGGACGCGGTAGTTATTCGCCCAGCCTGGTCTTCGCATCAGTGGAGCGAGAATCAAGTCGGCCAGTCGCCCTGCTGCCAGGAGTGGCAGGCAGACGAAGAAGACGAGTTTATGCCAGAAACGAATAAATGGCGAGGTCTTCGAGAGCCAGGGCACATCCACTGGCCTCGCAATGCGATTGATGAAGAGACCGACCGAAACCATGATATCGACAGGTCGATGCGCTTCGCCCCGATGCCATTTAATTGGCTCAAAATCGTTTGCCTTCAATAGAATCTCAAGGTTTTTGGTCGAGAGAAAATGCTGATGCTGCGGCTGAAACCAGGGCATCCAGTAGCGGCCGAAGATCTGGCCAAACTTACAATCCGGATCGGGCAACTCAATCATGAGGTGTCCACCCTTGGGCAGAATGCGGGCGGCAGCTTCGATCTCAGACTGAGGATCGCGTGTGTGCTCCAGATAATGGCTCATGCTGATCACATCGTAATCGTGCGCTTCGGCAATGCTCTGGGCCATCTCAGGGAAGAGGCCGCGATAGGAACGATCCGTCCAGCCTTTGCGTTGAGCCGCTTCCACACTCTTGCTCAAATCGAGCACATCAAAGGAAGCGTCCGGGAAGACATCACGCGCGAGACAACAGAAATGTCCGTGCCCGCCGCCGACATCGAGCCAACGTTTCGGTTTGGCCGAACCGATCAGCATCTTTGCGCGTTCATGATAAGGGCCTGCACCGTGACCAAAGATGCCTTCGAGTTTTTCTTCGCCAAGGCCATCGTAAAAATCTCGATAATAAAAGCCCAGTCCTTCGATGGAGAGACGAGGGTTTTGAAACATGTGATTGCAGGATTCGCAACGATCGATAACGAAGGTGCCTGGCTTGAATTGAATCAGGTCTCCCGTCGTCACCATGTGCGAGAGCTTTTCATGGCCGCAGAGCGGACAGTCGGGGCGAACCGCTTCAAAGAAACGATCGGTGCCTTCGGCCATAAGGCTCGTGTAGACCGAGCGTTCGCGATCGACCGCTGCGTGCGATTTTACCGACCGTTGATAAAGGACCGACTGCAGCGCGGTATAGGCCTCGAGAAAGGGACGGAAGAGACTGTAGACATAAACTTCCGGCACTTTGAGTATGGACCCGGTGAAGACAATAAGAGGCTGGAATGCGAAGAGAAGCAGAGTCGCGAGCCCCATCTTCGGCGAATAGATGACCCCAAGCAAAAGCAGCGCGAGTTGCAGGAGAACCATCGGTGTGCCGAAGGGTCCAAAATAGAGCTGCTGCAGGCGGCCTTCGAGACTATAGGCTCGACGGGAACTGTGCAGATGCGGAGCGACAGCGATGTCCATTGAGGTCGTCGCATATTTTTTGAGTTCGTCGGCGAGGAGCGCAAAATCCGCCGCGGATTGAGGATCGACGATATTACGATCCATTCGTTCCAGAACATCGTTATGCACAAGAATAGCTTCACCGATCATGCGGGAACGGGAAATTCGGTTTTTTCTGTAGTTGGGAATATCGATCGTCTGGAGGCAGACCATGGCTTCGGGAGTCGGAAGATCTTCAGGCACAAGAACAAGAACCTTGAGGCCTTCTTTGAGAGCAAAGGCACTCGCTGAGCGTCTGGTCTCGTGATCGAGTGAGCGACCGCCCCGGCAAATAAATCGATGCTCGGGATCAACCTTGTCATCACTCTGCGGAAGAGTGAGGAGAGCTTTGGCACGCGCTCGCAAACGGAGCGCATCAAAAAGCCAGAGCATGAATAAAAGTCCCATTACTATCGACCAGGCATTCATAATAATTCCTTTTGAATCGGATCCTCATGAATCCGACCAGGTATTATGTGAAAGCGGTCAGAGAGCAGCCTCTTTCACATGGGTTTTATTCGTAGTCTTGGACAGCCCTATCAAATGCTCAGCTGCAAGTGCGGATCCACCACTGACCCGAAGGGATTCCTGGATACGGCGCGCGGCAGCTTTGAACTGAGGTTCTTCTAAAATTCGTTTAGTTGCAATGTAAAGATCTGCACTCTTAAATCGCTCAAAATGCAGACGGAGCCCTGCACCTGACTTCACGAGTTGCTCGGCGATTACAGGCTGATCATCTTTGATTGGAGCGACGATCGCCGGCAGTCCGTTAACGAGAGTTTCGCAAAAGGTATTGTGACCACCATGAAAAATCACAGCGTCGACATTCTTCAATAATTCCAGCTGGGGAATCATTTTTTGCACGATGAAATTTGCCGGCACTTCGCCAAGCATCTCAGGTGGCGCAGATATGATGACCTGGATATCTTTGTCAGTGAAAGCCTGCTTCACCTTTTCATAAAACTTCTGCGAGCGATCCGCATTGATCGTTCCGAGCGAGAGATAGATGCGTTTATTCGTCTCGTGGAGCTCGTGCCAGGGAAAGGGAACGACTTCGCCCTCTTCGCGAAGCGATGGACCGACAAAACGGAAATTGTCAGGAATTTCCTTCTCCGCACCGACGAGTTCATGCGTGGAGAGGATGAGCACCAGCGCCGGCGACATATCGGGTCTTTCCCAACGTTCGAGGCCGTAATGATCCTGAACCCGGCCGAGAATTTCGACCATCCATTCCTTAACCTTCGGAAACGCCACGATAGGATTAAAGACAGCGGCCGACGTTGTGGCGACTGTCGCCCAGGGAATATCCGCCTTACGCGCTGCGATCGCACCGGCCAGCGCCTGCTGATCGCAGATCATGACATCTGGCTTGAACTCGGCAATCGCCGCTTCCACGCCGGGCAACATCGCATGAGCGAGCGGGACTAAAAAATCTTCGTAGAAAAACTTGAAGGACTCAAGGCCTGAGACCGACTGCGCGCGAGCGAGCCAGGCTTCATTCACCTCGGAAATCCCCGAATCTTCAATGGGAATAAGCGTCAGATCCTTGGGTAAAAGCGCGCGAACCCTAGTGCCGCAACCGACCCAGGCCACCTCATGCCCAGCCGCAATCAGGGCACGCCCGATTGCAAACGTCGGATTCACGTGACCGGCGAGAGGCGGAACGACAAAGAGATAGCGCGATTTCATCAGGGAATCTCCCACTCAAGTGAAATTGGCTGCAAAGGCACTGATCCGTAGTGAGAAGGCGTGGATTCCTCAATGATCGTTTTGATCGAATCGATGATCCAGGCTTTCGTCAGATCGGTTTGTTCCCAAAGAACCGAATGCGTAGCGCCCTCGACCACTTCGAGATGACAGTTGGGCATCACTGCCGCGAGACGATGCGCCACGGGCAGGATATCGGATTCACTGCCGTAGATTGCAAAACAAGGAGCTGTGATCGTATGCAGCTGCTCATCGGCGAGGAAAGGCTCGACTCGAAGTTCGGCCATCAAGGTCGTGTTGTAGAGCAAATCTTTGGCGTTATCGACCAGGCGATTGCTCTTTCTCTTGCTGGCGCGACCGAGCCAGTTCTGAAACATATCGCAGACTCTTTGATCGCGCTCCTCGCCCTCGAGGCTGAAGGATTCGATCATCATATCTTTCCAGGGCTGATCGTTGATTTGAGATTCAACGAGCACGAGACCCAGAACTTTTTCTTTGTATTTAGTAGCGAAGTTGAGCGCCACGAGGCCGCCATAACTATTGCCGACGAGAATCACAGGCTCGCCGTCATTCAATTCATCGATCAAAACCTTTAGGTCCTCGACGTGACGATCGATGCTGTAGTCTTTACGCGGCCGCTCACTGAATCCATGCCCACGAAAATCGTAAGCCAGGACCTTGGTGATCTGCGCCACGGGATTGGCGAGGGTGAAAAACCAGCTTGAAAGGTTGTCCATGATCAAGCCGTGAAGAAAGACCACAGTCGGAGTTTTCGGACTGATGTCGTCTCCGGCTTTCGGGCTGATAATCTGATAATGAATCGGTACAGAATCGACGGTTAGAAAACTCATCGGAAAAAACCTCCTATCGTCTGTCCTAATTCCACGGGTCGTTCCGATGGCAGGTAATGCCCACCATCGAGCCAGTGAAGTTCTGCCCCTTGAATCTTGTCCTTCAATCGATCGGCGACATCACTCAATTGCGAGTGCCGGCCATAAATCAATTGCACTGGCATGGTCAGCGCCGCGAGTTCTCTGTCGTCGATATCGCGCTCATTGCGCAGTTCTTCGAGGAGATCTGTTTCCTGCGTGAGGAAATGAAGACGCTCGAGCATCTTGCGACCCTGGCGGCCAGAATTTGCAATCATCGCCCGAAGATCTTCGGGCAGAGCAGTCATCATTTCGCTTTGGGTCAAGGCCTGAAACTCATCCATCTGCATGCCACGCGATGGCGGCAAAGGACCTTCGACCATGACCATCTTCCGCACCCGCTTTCGCTTACATCTTCGTGATCCAGGAGCTGGCGTAAATCCTCGACCATGGTCAAGAGATTATAGCCTTCCTTCGCCTTCCCACTCATGCCGTGGCCCCTGAGATCGTAGACGATCACGCGGTGGCTCTTGGCGAGGGATGCGGCGGCACCGAAATACCACGTAGCCATATTCCCGAGTAAAAGCCCGTGGATCATGACGATCGCCGGACCTTCACCGAGAACCTGATAATGGATATCCGCGCCGCTGGCGTTTAGCGTTGGCATTGTTCAACAAAGCCGACGATGTCATCAACTTTAAGATTGATGATGTCATTGAGTTCTTTGGACGCGAGCCAGGCGGCAAAATCCAGATCCTGACCAAAGGTCGTCTGGAGTTTTTCCGAGAGGACCACAAACTCGATGCTTTCCATTTCAAGATCTTTTGAAAAGGAGGTGTCGAGGGAGATTTCCTGATCGTTCATATCCACCGATTGCCCGATGATATCTTCGATAAGAAGTTTCACTTCTTCTAAAATGACTTCTTTGCTTTTGCGGCCGTCTGTCGATGCTTCTGTGTTTAGCATAATTATCCTTCTTTCTGGCTTACGATATACGCCCCATGTTTGCTGCTTCGGATCCATGACGAATGGATACGAATCGCATCGGGCCGGATTTCTTCGATTGGAAATTTACGGGGATCGCCTTGGAGACCAAGGCCGGTGGATTTGGCAAAAGCCTCTTTCGCCCCCCAGAACCGTGTGATCCACTCACTGCGATTATCGTCGGGAATCATCGCCATCTCGTAGCTGCTGAAAATAGCTTTCTCAAAGCTCTTTTCCCGAGACTCAATCTTTTCGAGATCGATTCCGATATCGCCTCTTGGACTCACGGTGGCAACGCCCATCCCCTCTTTATGCGAGATGGAAACGGTGAGCGCGATGTTGCCGGGCAATTCAGAAATAACGGGTTTGCCGAGAGCATCGTTTTCGATCCAGATTTCGGCCGGATAGATGTCATGGTCATAGCCCGTGGACCAGAGGTAATTTCGCACAGCATCTTTCGCTGCGACACGGCCACAGATCCAGGACTGGCGTTTTTTGCCAAGACTCAGATAGACCTCACGCTCGGCCTGTCTCAGGTAGCGCTTCGAGAGATCATCGCAGATCGCATCGGAAAGATACTGGTGCTCAAAGTA
>SEDW01001249.1 GCA_004193325.1 Pseudomonadota bacterium
CAGCTCGAGACTCTACCCAAGAAAGAGCAAAGAGCCGTGCTTGATTCCCTTCGCACCGCCCAGGGAAATCGCTCTGTCGCTCGAACAAAACTCAAGCAACTCCGCTTCATCGCACCGGCCCAGTGGACTTCCGTAAGAGCCGGCATCGAACGGGCAATGACTGATTTGGATACTTCAGTTCAGCGAGTCGATGCGATGATGAATCCCAAGCAATAGCCGTTTCATTTACTATCGATCGATTTTTTCTTGGAAATCTCTGCGTAGTATTGATCGAGATGCTGAACGAAGGCTATAGATTCTGCGTCCGTTCTAGTGCGGAATCGATGCCCATAGAGATCAATCGTGTCGCCTTCGGACTCGACCACGATGATCTCGCGAAACCTCTGCCTTTCTACGGTAACGGTTTCGTCAAAGAGACGAAAATTCCGATCCATAAGAAACTTCCGAAGCACTTGAGATTTTTGCTGAGGAGCTATAATCAATCGATGCTGTCCTAGCCCTTGCGGGAATACCGCCGATATGATCGACATACAAGTCTGAATTCCCACCCCAGCGATGATGAAATCACTAGGCTGGTCTAAAAGCACACAATCTTCAGCCGGCATGCAGTGAACGAAGGCTTTTGACTGCAAATCATCAGGCAAGACGGTCAAGTCCGAACGCAGGGCTTTCAGAGCATTTTCACTTTGATCGACAAAATGAACTGCAGACGCCCGATTCTGCAGTAAAGCTTTAAGCCCCATCAAACCGTGATCGCAGCAGAGATCATAGAGCACATGATCGGGCCGGGTGAATGCCAGTATTTTTTCAAAACGGACTGTAAACTTCATTCTCTTCTCTGATCAGTTGGGCAGCCGGTTTGTCGCAAGTGCAGCCGCTTTCGAAATCACAGCTGCCCTCTCTTCATTCGAGGCTTTAGAATCCGCGACAAAGACAGCAATAGCAATGACCTCACCCGAAGGCCCTTTGAGAAGCCCCACATCATTGGTGGCGGCCATGATTCCATTCCACTTGGCACTAGTGCCTGTCTTGTGCGCGATCTTCCAGTCTTTAGGTAGGCCGGCCTTGAGGCGATCGAGGCCTGTTGCTGTTCCTTCCATGATGGCGATCAATTTTTTAGTCGACGTGGAAGAGAGGATCTCCCC
>SEDW01000239.1 GCA_004193325.1 Pseudomonadota bacterium
AAGCGTTTGCGCATGTTGCTCGCTTGCCGGGATTCTTCAGGATTTCGATTCAGAGGACTAATCGGCAAAGATTTGGCGATATTTAATGAATTTATTGTAATATTTGCCGTGAATTGAGGTTTTTTGGAGTCCGCAAACGATGGTTCAAGGACTTAGGGATCCGGCGCGTGAGAAGGGTCTTGCGGCTGTTAAAATATTGAATAGTTACGGTAGGTTGATAGGTTAAGTTGGTAATTCTTTTCCATCATTTAATGTAATGCAGGAACCGATTGCCTCTCTTTTGAGCAACAAGAGAACGGAAAATTTTTATTCCAGCCCAAACAGCCAGGCATATCGATTAGGACTACCCAAGACTTCATCTCACTTTCCCGGAAAAGTGAAGATCACTTCTAAGTAAAAAATCCCGGCCAGGCTCAACGCCCAGTCGGGATTTTTGTTAAGCGGGGAACTGCTTCTTAAGGCCGAGCCCAACCCTCGCTTACATACCGTTCGGATAAGTCTTGTGATCAATCACACCGCTCTCACGAATCGGCTTAAGAGCTTTCGCGTACTGATCCAGGACCTTCAAGGAATAGGTCATACGAGTGCGGAGATAAGCATCGTCATCGCTTTCCATCGTTGGGCCGTTGAAGGTCTTGCCAACATTGCGAATGATCATCTGCTCGGGGATGTAGCAGAGGCGGTTGTTCTTGTAGCCCGCCATGCGGAGCTCCGAGATTGGATAAGCGCCACCAACGGCCGCGCTCACAGCTACGATAAGAGCAGGCTTGTGGCCGAACTCATTGTGGGTCGCGATCTGCAAGACGTTACGCACGGCGGACGGTACTGCGCCATGCCACTCGGGAACGACGAAGACAAAAGCATCGGCAGACTTAAACTGCTCAGACACAGGAGTCCAGACCGCTTTCCATTTGTCGCTTGGGCCGAAGAGGCCTTCGTCCCAAAGAGGAAGAGGGTTGTCGGCGAGACTGAAGAGATAGGTCTCGTTTTTCGAGGCTTTGATCTCGGTCTCGATGTATTTGGCGATTTTAATGCTTTGGGATTCGTGCCGGGAGCTGCCGGAGATGATTGCGTATTTCAAGAGGATATTCCTTCTGCAGTTTGGACGATGCAGAAGGAATATAGCGTAAAAGCGGAATGATACTTACCAGTTTTTGATGATGAGATGGGGACGATTCGTCTTCCAGCTAACCTGACCGATGGAGATAGGTATGATCTCCTCGGTTGTGAACATCTCTTCAGAGAAGGGACCGTTCAACTGGGTGATGTTGTACTTGTAGTCGCCGGTCGGGAGACGGAGGAGTTTCGATTGACCGTTGACGATCGGAAACTCCATCTCACTGGCGATACTTGCACGGATATAATTGTCCGAATCCTTTTTGGCTTTGGCGAGATCAGGGACCGGCGAACAGAAGCTTTTGCTCGAAGTCGACGAGAGCTGACCGAGATCCATCGCAATCAAAGCCTTGTCCATCTGATCGGCAAAGATCGGATGCCAGACGCAGGGCGTGAGGATCGTGTTCTCCGCTTTGACGAGGACCGGCAGATCGAGCGGCTGGAGAGTGATCCAGTACTCTTTCACAGGGCTCTTGTCGTGGGGAACTGCGAGAGTAAACGTTCCGACCAGACTCGTGTCCTCGATGCGGTGGGCGAGGGATTCGATTTCGCGAACCGCCTGATCCAGACCGACCATGAGAAGCTTGTCTTCAGGATTTTTCGAATGACAGACCTTCGCCTGCCACACCTTCGAACGGAATGCCAAAGGCAACTCGTTAGGAAGGGACGCTTCAATTACGCGGCAGAACTTATGGACAGCCTTGAAGTCATCGTTGAGCTGAGACGCTTCGAGCAGTTGCTTCGTAAGGGTCAGGCGGCGGATGAGGAGGTAAGGCTGGTGGTTCCACTTGGTCGACATGTTTTTGGTGAGGACTTCAAGGCGACCGCGGACATCCTGCTCACTTGCGTGGCCGATGTTACAGCTCAGTTTGCCGTCCACAGTTTCGAAGCGGCAGTCGGGGGCCACGTTCGTGAGGACAGACATCAGCTCCTTGCCGGCTTCACTGTCAGCAGGAAGATGGGTGCTGTCGGTACGGAAAGGTAAGTCGCAAAGTCCTTGCGAGGCGATAGCTTTAGGATAAGCTTCGGTCGCAATCTGGAAATGTTCTGCGCCGTTTTTCACATTAATCGTGTTGGCTTTATGGTCGGCAATTGCAGTGTAGTCGAGATCGAAACGATGCTCGCCAAATACCGAAGCAAAAGACGCCACCCACACCGTAGGCAAGCCGTCCACACAGGTCGTGCGGTCGAAGTCGCCGATGTAGGCTTCCTTCTGATTCGCATCCTGGAGGAAGACCTTAATACTGGCAACAATGTGCGACTTGTCTTCCATCGCCATGGCTGGAGCGGATCCAGATGTTGGCTGAGGACGCATCAGGTTCTGACAACCCAGGATGACGATACCCCCGAGGATACCGCCGGCCACTGCGCGTGTCTTGATGCTAGTCGCTTTGTTAAAATACGGAAATTTTTTGAACAGCCAAGTCCACTGATTCATTAAAACCACCCAAGGACGGGTTAGAGGATTCTACAGACCACGAAAGGGGCTGGCACAGTTGCAACACTTTACGCGAGACGACTTCGCCGTCTTCGTTTTCCGTAATCAGATGAATATCCTTGGGGCCATACTTACGAGAAGTCTGGTTTTTCGCCCAAAGATAAAGCGAGGGATGCGTAACGAATTCGCGGGTGAGATGGATGGCTTCAAAACTTGAACCTTCGGCTACAGGGAAGCCGTCACGCGCAAATTTGTCGAGACCCTCGATAGCATCAAACGGTCCGAAGTCGACTCCATCAATTTCCACGTATGTTGTAAGCACAGACGGTTTCAAGGCTGCTTTAATGCTTTGTCCAAGCATTCCAGTCAGACCGATAACGCCCAATGCGTAGGCAGCTTTTCTCATGAGCGTGCGGCTCATTGGTCTCCCAATTCCCATAACGTAAAAGATGATCGATTCAGATACAGCTTAGCATAGGCGTCAATAATTGAATACCTATCTGGCGCGAGTTTCCGAGAAATATGTGCTTTGTTCTCTAGGGGGTTCGCATAAGCTCTCTGCTAGAGAGAACATATGCGAAGTATTACCCTTTTTGGAAACTATTTTTTTCGAACCAAATAGATTTAGGCAAGATTGAAGCTTGGCCCTGAGAATTGAAGCATTGCGAGAGGTTCTGGAAGGAGAAGGCAGAAAGCGTTTTCGTTAGAAAACCGATGGCCGTCTCTTAGAGGAGTCGCGCGATAGCATCAATTTCTACCAGAGAAGCACGCGGAAGTTTTGAAACTTCGACAGTCGCTCGAGCTGGATAGGGCTTACTAAGGTAACTGGCATAAACTTCGTTCACTTTGGCGAAGTTTTCAAGATTCTGCAAATAGATTGTCGTACGAATAATTCCGCTGAGACCCGATCCAGCCGTTTCGAGGACAGCCTGAAGATTTTTCATGACCTGGTGGGTTTGTTCTTCGATCGTCACGGCCTTCATTTCGCCGCTCTCGGGATCGAGAGGAATTTGTCCGGAACAGTAGACTATTCCGTTATGAACGATGGCTTGCGAGTAGGGACCGATTGCAGCGGGAGCGTCGGGACTGGCGATTGCGATTAAGCTCATAGTGACAAATCCTTATTACCATAGAGATCAATTCATTGCCGAGGGGGCGGCCCCGGCACTCATTCAGCCCTGGATATCGGAATCATAGGTGCGCTGCAAATCAGCGATGATTGTCGCTGGAATGTGCGGTGAACGGGCGGCTTTACGGATGAGTTCCTGGGCTTCGTCCTGCTTGTTCATAGCGAGATAAGCCTGGGCTCCGTGGGCGAAGAGCTTCCAGTGAAGAGTCTTCTTCTCCATGCTTTCGAGGCGAAAGAGGAGCTGAGGAATTTTCTCGAACTGTTCAGCAAGGCCGAGGGCCGCTGTATATTCGATCAAAAATTCATCATCACGCGATCCCGAGTTAAATGCGTCGCCCAGAAGCTGCGCTTTTAAGAGGCGATCGTTTGGATCGATGACTTCGGCAGCCAAAGACATGCCCGCGTAGCTCAGAGCTTCTTCAGCCTTGAGACGGATCTTCTCGCCTGCCGTTTCTTTATCTTCGTACATATAGATAGAGGCGATGATTTCCCAAAGGCGAGGATTGTTGGCATCGACAGTCAGGCCGCGGCTGGCCCACTTCAATGCTTCTTCATCCTGCTCCATCGAGAAATAAATCGATGTGAGATTGACGTAAGGAGAGAGTTCCAAAGGCGCCAGACCCTGAGCCTGGCGGAGGAACATGGCGGCTTCGTCGAGCTCCGACTCAAGCATAAGGGATGACCCCAATGCGAGACAGGCGCGGAAATCCCCATCGATTGGAAACTCAGGGTTGAAGTCGACGAATTGTACGACTGCTCCTGAGAGGCCCATGCTGGTCATTTCCTCGATCAGATCGACGAACTGAATAGCCGACTGCGGTTTGTTGTCCTGAAAATAATCCACGAGAAAACTCGAGAATTCCAGAACTCGCTCCGGCGTTGCCGAGGGAGCCTTGTCACCTGTGTAGTCATTTTCCCCGATTTCGAGGAAAGCCTGAAGGTTTGGGCCCATCGGATAGTTGTACCAGTCGGCTCTATTAAACAGCATCGCTTACTCCACTGTCATTTTCTGCACGCGGATGTGCAGATTGCGCAATTCATTAGGACCCACTTCGCTCGGGGCTTCGGTCATGAGGTCGGTCGCCTTGTTAGTCTTAGGGAAGGCGATAACGTCACGGATCGATTCCGAACCGGTGAGGAGCATACAGAGACGATCCAAACCAAATGCCATACCGCCGTGGGGAGGAGCACCGAATTTGAGAGCGTCGAGAAGGAAACCAAACTTCGATTGAGCCTCTTCCTGGCTGAGGCCGAGGAGTTGGAAAATCTTCGACTGGAGTTCCTGATTGTGAATACGAATCGATCCACCAGCGACTTCGTTGCCGTTCAGAACGAGGTCATAAGCTTTGGCTTTGACCTTTTCCGGAGCGGATTCGAGGTACTGCATATCTTCGTCACGTGGGGAGGTGAACGGGTGGTGACAAGCGATCAGGCGACCCGAGTCATGGTCACGTTCAAAGGATGGGAAATCAACGACCCAGAGGAAGTTGAATTGTTTTGGATCGTAGAGTTTGAGGCGCTTGCCGAGTTCGAGACGAACAGCGGATAGGGCTGCTTTGGTCGAGCGATAGTCGCCAGCTCCGAAGAGGATGACGTCGCCGACTTTGGCGTCGAGCTTGGCATTTATTTCTTCGATGATGTCAGCTGTAAGGAATTTCGCAACGGGCGACTGCCAGCTCTCGATCCCTTTGCCTTCTTTGATTTTAGCCCAGGCGAGTCCGCCGCTCCCGTGGTGACGGGCGATCTCGGTGAGTTCGTCAAGCTCTTTGCGGGTAAGCGCTTCGCTCTGGCCTTTGACACAAAGTGCGTTGACGATACCGCCGGTGCTCAAAGCGTTAGCAAAGACTTTAAATTCGGCATTGGCTAGAATTGGCGAGAGGTTCGATGATGCGTTCCATCGTGCCCATGATCTGATCACGGTCAACGAACGACATCTCAAGGTCGATCTGAGAGAATTCTGGCTGACGGTCCGCGCGAAGGTCTTCGTCACGGAAACATTTGACAACCTGATAGTAGCGGTCAAATCCCGAGATCATCAAAACCTGTTTGAAGAGCTGTGGGCTTTGCGGCAGTGCATAGAACTTGCCCGCGTGAACGCGTGAGGGCACGAGAAACTCACGCGCGCCTTCTGGAGTCGACTTATAGAGCAGCGGCGTTTCGATATCGAGGAAGTTCTCGTCTTCGAGAGCGCGGCGCATTTCGCGAACGAAATGAATACGGGTCAGCATATTATTTTTGAGCGTCTGACGGCGAAGGTCGAGGTAACGATACTTCAAACGAATCGCTTCGCTTGCTTCAGTCTGATCCGATATCTGAAAGGGTAGCGGCTCGCTCGAGTTGAGGAGTTTGGCAACATCGGCGATGACTTCGATAGCGCCGGTGGTGACCTTACTATTGATCATGCCTTCAGGACGTTTACGCACAACGCCTTGAACCGCGAGAACATATTCGTTGCGCAGTTTTTCGCCGACTTCGATAACACCAGCGGTATGGGCAGGATCGAGTACGACCTGAGTGATGCCGAAGCGGTCGCGAAGGTCGATGAATATGAGATTGCCGTGGTCACGACGCGATTGAACCCAACCCATCAAGGTGACTTTATTACCGTCATTCTTATCAGTGAGTTCGTTGAGGTTGTGGGAACGCTGCCAGCCATCGAGTTGTGTGCTCATATTCTGCTCATCAAGATTTGGGATTGGGAACTTCTATTCAACAGGCGCCGTGCAGCCTTTGAGGACACGGTTGTCAGCAAATGGAGCCAGGGCCCTGCTTTCATGCGCTAATAATTTAACACCGGATTGTAAAGAGGACTAGAAAGAAAAGCCCGTTAGACCGGGCTTTGAGGCGAAGAGAAGAAAAAAGTCCAGCAAAGAACGCTGAAGTTTAGCCAAAGCGACCTACTATATAATCGCGAGTCAATTTTTCATCTGGCGAAGAGAAGAGTTTGGTCGTTGGGCCGTACTCAACCAGGTCACCATTGTACATAAACGCTGTATATTCCGACACGCGTGCGGCTTGCTGCATGTTGTGCGTCACTATAACAATCGTGTAATGCTCTTTCAAATCGTGGATCAAATCTTCGATCGCAAGGGTCGAAGCTGGATCAAGAGCTGAACATGGCTCATCCATAAGGATGACTTCGGGGTCCATGGCGACGGCTCGGGCGATGCAAAGACGTTGCTGCTGGCCACCGGACAGGGCGAGGCCACTCTCATTGAGTTTGTCTTTCACTTCGTCCCAGAGGGAGGCTTTGCGAAGCGATGTCTCGATGAGTTCATTCAAATCGCCTTTGTAGCCATTGATCTTGGGGCCCCAGGTGATGTTCTTGGCGATTGAGCTTGAGAAGGGATTTGGTTTTTGAAAAACCATTCCAATGCGGCGACGAAACTCGGTGACGTCGATCTTCGAGCGGTAAATATCGGAACCTTCAAAAAGGATTTCCCCTTCGTGATTAAACACGTCGATGAAATCGTTCATGCGGTTAAAGCTACGAAGAATAGTGGATTTTCCGCAACCGGAAGGACCGATCATGGCCGTCACGGTCTTCTTGGCGATTTTCATATTGAGGTTTTTCACGACCTTTTTCTGGCCGTAATAAAGATTCAAATTGCGAGCTTCAAGAATCGGGCTCGTAAATTTTTGAGTCATCATAGTTTTTTACCCCAACGCAAACGGATAATGATAGCTGCCGAGTTGCAGATCAAAAGAAAGCCCAGGAGCACGATGATTCCCGTTGATGCGAGATCATGAAAGGCTTCCTGTGGACGCGAGGTCCAGTTAAAAATCTGGATCGGCATCGCCGTGAAAGAATCCATCGGCGAAGCTGGAACGAACGCGACGTAAGTCAACGCACCGAGCAGAATCAGAGGAGCGGCTTCGCCCATCGCCCTGGCCATTGCGAGAATAACGCCGGTGGCAATGCCTGGAATCGCCGCGGGCAAAACGTGGTCGCGAATCGTTTGCCACTTCGAGGCGCCGAGCGCAAGGGCCGCCATGCGCATCGAGTCGGGAACACTCTTCAGAGCCTCACGAGCGGCGATGATGATGACGGGAATAATGAGGAGGCTCAGGGTCAGAGCCCCTGCAAGGAC
>SEDW01001250.1 GCA_004193325.1 Pseudomonadota bacterium
AGGCTTTTGAGTTTGGCCCGCGCGGTTAAATAGGCTTCTTTATGCTGATCGCGAAGCTTCGAGGATTCCCGCATCCACTGTTCACGGCGCTGGACGTTGAGCTCAAGATCCTGCTTCGTTTGAAGCTCCTGATCGAGACCTGACTGGCGATCGTTGAGGAGGGCGCGGGCTTCTTCGGTCTTGTCCGAAAGGCTTCGAACGTTCGCATCAAGCGCTTCTTTGCGCTCGCTGTAAGTCTGAAATTCGATGAGCAAACGCTTCCGGTCGCGTTCGATACTCTCGCAGCGAAGCCGGTTGCTCTCGAGCAAATGCTCGAGGTTTCGGACTTCGTCTTCAAGATCCTGACTGCGGTTTTGAAAGACCTGAGCGGCCTCCTCAACGCTGTCCACTTCATCCTGAAAACTCTCGATCATATCTTTGAGTCGTTCGAGTTCGGTCGTCAGGCGATCGAAATCGGTCGTTTTTGTTTCGACAGAGGTTTCCAAAGCCTTGAGGTTTTCCTGCTCTTCGCCGATTTGAGTGTCGAGCTCAAGCATCCTGCGTTGGCCGCCTTCAAGGGTCTTCAAGGCGCTCGTGATAAAGGATTCCGCGCGAACAATTTGCTCACGAAGGTGAGATATTTCTTCACGAACCTGCTCAAGCTCCGGATCGGATTCGGCAAGGGACGATTGAAGCTCTTCCACCCGGGCTTCCATCACCGATAGATCGGTAACGGCTTTAATTTCGCTATCAGAATCATTCTCGAGCTGGCCCGCAACTTCGAGGAGCTTGGTCGAAAAGTGTCTGAAGTTATGGGAGAAGAGTTTCATTTCCTGCTCTTTCAAGCGGGTGCTGACAGTCTTCCAGGCCTCAACTTTTTCCACCTGTTCTTTCAAAGCATCGAGCTGAGCCACGAGTTCGCGCAAAAGGTCATCGATACGCTTCAGGTTTTCCTGAGTGTTCTCGAGCTTTTTCTGCGCTGCCTGCTGACGGGATTTAAAGATGAGCGTACCGGCAGCCTCTTCGAGAATTTCCCGAACGTCTTCCGGTTTCGCATTCAAAATACGATCGACCTGACCCTGCTGGATCATGGAATAACTACGCCCACCGAGACCGGTCGTCGCAAAAAAGGAAACGATGTCCTTTAAGCGACAGGGCTTTTTAT
>SEDW01001251.1 GCA_004193325.1 Pseudomonadota bacterium
GCCGATATAAAATGATCGACGTATTCACTCGTATGAAAACCGATGACATCCGCTCCAAGAAGTCCCTTCAAAATCTCTTTGCGCCAAGGCAAAATGCGAAAGATCTCGTAGGAGGGAAAAGGAATATGGAGGAAAAAACCGATTTTCACTTCGAGATTCATCTCGCGCAGCATCTTAGGCAGGAGTTGAAAGTGATAGTCCTGAATCCAGATCGTGTCGCCGGGTTTGGCCACAGACTTAATTTTTTCGGCAGTGATGCGGTTGATTTCCACGTACTCATCCCAGCCTGAGAACTGCAAGGGAAGGTTTCCAACCTGATAGTGATAGAGAGGCCAAAGGATGCCGTTGCACATTTCGGTCAGGAACGCATGATGCTCTTTTTCCGGAAATTCGATGGGCACACAGCCATGGCTGGAGAATTCCTGATCAAGTTTTTTTGTGGCATCATTTGTTAAGCGTTCCGCGGTCCCACTCCAACCAAACCAAAGATTGCCGTCTTGCAGAAGCGGCATGAGCCCGGTGGCGAGCCCTCCTACACTGCTTTCGAGCTGGAATTGACCCTCTTTGACCCTAGCGCTATAGGGTAGTCGGTGGGAGACCAATAAGGTGCGGCCCATTTATTTCTCCTCGTCGGATGCTTGAAACCTTGGGGGGACACCGCCAGATGAAAATATGCGGTGAGACTCTCTGCCAGATGGTTGCAAATCAATGAGACTGCCGCAAGGCGCGATGAGGGGCCTTATGATCCTTCATGGGCATAAGTGCTCGAAAGATATGATTTATATCAGGGTACAATATTTCTTCGAACTATCCGAGCGTAAGTAAAATCACGCCAATGATGGCGGACGCTGTCGCGAAAATTTTTCCGCGCGTAAATTTTTCGCGGAGAAAAATCACAGCCAGCAAAACTGTAAATACGGTCGACGTCTGATTGAGGAGCGCAGCAATTGTTGATTGCAGATACTTATATCCCGCGATCCAAAGAATGATCGAGAGGTAGGAACTAAAAAAGCAGGCCCCGAGAAGCTGGAGCTTATGAGGAGTTTCCAAGACGGCACGAAATTCTTTTCGGCGATTGGGAATGAAGGCGAAGAGCGCGATCGCCGCAATCACGCCACCGATCATACGGATCGTCACGAGCG
>SEDW01000240.1 GCA_004193325.1 Pseudomonadota bacterium
ACTGCGATCAGCCCCGATAGAATCCAAAGGAGCACACGTAGCCATTTCATCTTCTGCAGCATTCCATCTCCCGAGGTTCAGCGAAGGGCACCAGCGTTGATCCACTCTTTGAGTTTGGCAAGGTTGCCAGGCGTTATACAGACGCTCTGCGGAGGATCGAGATGCACTTTTACATCGCAGCCCATGGGTTTCACCGACCGGTCTAGGACAGAGACCAATACCGATTGCGCTGCCGAGCCTGAATTGATGAGGTCGTAGGCGAGACAACCTTCACGGTTTTTCTGATACGTATCCCAATCTGGATAATCCGAGCCTTTTTTGCCGACAACCTGATCATAAAATTTGTCAGGGGTCCGCATATCCGGTCCGCCAGCGGTACCAGAATCCGTACCCGGACCATGACAAGCCGCGCACTGCGTTCCGAGTACTTTCGTATACAGTTCGTTGAATGTTGCGCTCACCACTGCTGCCTGACTGCTCTCGCAGGAGTTGACTGCTGGAGGAGCAGCCTCATCGGAGGAGGAACCGCAGGAATTGAGTATCAAAAAAGCCAATCCCGAAAAGAGAGAAGGCAAAAGGGCCGTTCCCTTGAATCTGAATCTTGGAGTCATGGCATAAACCTCGAGGGACAAGGGTGACTGAAAAGACAGTCTATGGAAAAGATTACACATTGTAAAGTAAGACGGCTTTTACAGGAGCTTACACCCAGCTCTTTTGTCAGGACAACAGCAGGCGATGCAAATTTTCTGCAAGGAAAAATTGGGACAGACATCTTTTCCTTTCATTCGGAAGCGGGATTACGATCGCTTCATGATTTTTGGAGGGCAAGGCTTTGGAGAGCTGGCGCCATCTGGCTTTCAGACCTACGAATGTTCGCTGTTACTGAGTTCAGTCGCAGCAGGGGCAAGGCCGTGATTCACGGGGCTTGGCACGAGGGGGCTGTAGGCTGAGAACTTCCATTGATTTTCGGCGATTCTGAGTTTACTGTGAATGGCTACTGCTACGAAGGTGACACGCGAAGCGACTATTGAGGTTAGGCATGAAGAACAAGCAGAACTTTTTCACTGACAATTCCGATATGAGTTTTCATCTCAGCAACAAGCGAATGGCTCAGCTTTTTGACTGGATGTCTGAAGATGAGAAAGCCGCAATCGGTGCCACGACTGTCGAAGAGTACCAGAAAAACTGGTTCGACATTCTAGAAGTGGTTGGCGAGTACACTGGCTCAACCCTTCATTCCAACGCTCAAAAGGTCGCTAAAGAAGACCTTAAGCTGGTTAACGGCGAAGTTATTTTTCCGCCGACCATTAAAGAAAACCTTCGCATCTTCAGCGAAATCGGCGGACCGGCAATGTCGATCCGTACTGAATTCGGTGGAATGGAAGCTCCCCTTTCGTTCGAACTCAGCGCTTTTGAAATGATCTATCGCGCCTGTCCATCAACCGCTTTGAGCGTTTGCTGGTACGGTTCGATCGCGAACATCATCGACCTTTTCGGTTCTGACGAATTGAAAAACGAGTGGATCCCTAAAATCGCAACGGGCGAATACTCAGGCTCCATGTCTTTGACTGAGCCAGATATCGGTTCTGACTTGGCGGGTATGCGTACCTATGCCGAGCCAAACGCTGACGGCACTTTCAAAGTCAGCGGCAACAAGCAATTCATCTCGAACGGCTGTGGCGATTTGAGCCTCGTGCTCGCGCACAACCGCAAGGGTTCAAACAGTCTCAAGACTTTGAACCTCTACCTCGTACCCCGTCGCCACAATGGCAAATTCAACTTCGAAGTTTCGAAGATTGAAGAGAAGCCAGGCCTCCACGGTTCTGCAACCTGCGCCCTGAAATTTGACGAAAGCCATGCTTACCTCATCGGTAAAGACGGCGAAGGCTTCAAATACATGGCTCACTTGATGAACGAAGCGCGCCTCGCGGTTGGTTTCCAATCTCTCGGCCTTATGGAAGCGGCTTATCGTCTTGCTTATAACTACGCTCAACAGCGCGAGTCTTGGGGCAAGCCGATTGCAAAACACGAAATGATCGCTGAGCGTCTCCATGATATGGAAACAGAACTCCGCGCTTATCGTAGTCTTTGCTACCGCGCAGCTCACTATGCTTCGCTTATCACTCTCGGCGACCGCCGTTTGCAGGAAAAAGATCTTCCGCAGGTTAAACGCGACGAGATCTCTCGCAAAATGCGTTATTACAAAGCGAAACTCCGCGACTGGACTCCACTTGTCAAATGGTGGGGCGGTGAGCGTTCTTATGTCTTCGCTCGTAACGCAGTCCAAATCCACGGCGGCTACGGTTTCACAACTGAGTACACCGCTGAATGGCTGCTCCGCGAGAGCCTCATCCTCAGTATCTACGAAGGTACTTCGGAAATTCAGGCTTTGATGGTTATCAAAGATACTGTCAAAGACATCATGACCAACCCGAAAGTCTTTGTTGAGAACACTCTCGGCAGCCGTATCGCTTCGCTTGCGGAAAAAGATTTCCTCATGCGCCGCTTCTTCAAGATGCGTCAGACTTTGAACCTTGGTGTTGTTTCGATCTTCGCCAAACTGCTCAAAACTCGCGTCAAAACCAAAGTGTCCCTCGACAAGCCAGCTGACCTTCTTAAGATCGTCAAGCTCCTTGGACCGGACCTGGTTCGCTTCGACAACCTTTCGCCAGCTCTCCTCCACGCGGGTAAAGTTGCTGAAATGAAGTCGATCGTTGCGATCAGCTACGCGGTTATCAAAGACGGCGACCATGATGAGAAGTTCCGCGTGGCCGCAGAACGCTTTACCTCCAAGTGGGGCCCGGTTGTGGCTCAGCTTAAAGCTCAGATCGACGTCGAAGACGAATACTTCAACGATGTTGTTCTCGGGAACGGTGGAAAGCCTGACGCCGCTGTAAACAGCTAAGCCTCGCTCTTCTAAAATGCAAAAAGCCTTCTCCGCTTCGGCGGGGAAGGCTTTCTAAATTTTGGACGAAAAAAAAGGGCTAGAAAACTCTATCCCTTTCGCAACTGCATCTTCCAGGTTGACGTTTAAACCGAAGTTTATGATGAGCGCACTTTTTCAGCTGCTCGGACTGGAAGAAAGCGAGGCGAAAATAGCGTAAATAGAGATAATCGTAAAGGCTTTTCTGCAATAGCCGATAAGGAGGAGAGGACAGTCATTTCTGTCCCGGCGGTTCTTTCAAGCCGATGATTTCTCTGCTCATTTTTTTAGCTCCCAGGTTTCATTGCACTGGTGGTAATATGGGAGAAGTGATCAAGGGACCGTAAATTTCGAACAGGACTCGTGCCTTAAGGTAAGTTTTCGCTGTTGCTCCTCCTACTGTTGATCCGGGATCGTGACTTATCTAGGGCTGAAGAGCGTGAGGTAAGCGTAAGCATGAGGACACTCGTTTTAAACGCGGGCTATGAGCCTGTCAGGGTAGTCAGTTGGCAAAAGGCCATGATTCTTCTTCTCACCGAAAAAGCTGAACTCGTTAAATCTCACAACCGTTTCATTCGCTCCGTCAGCCGTTCTTTCCAACTTCCGCAAATCATCAAACTCAAGCGTTACATCAAGAATTTTTCGATCGCTGCCGGTGGCATCTGCTATTCGCGCCAGAACGTTTTCAAACGCGACAAATACACCTGTCAGTACTGCAGCAAAAAGCTAACGGAGAAACACGCGACGATCGATCACATCATCCCGCGCTCCAAGGGTGGCTCAGACACCTGGGAAAACACGGTATGCTGCTGTGTGGCCTGTAACTCCAGAAAAGGCAGCCGCACGCCAGAGGAGAGCCACATGACGCTCCAGAAGGCAGCCAAGCGACCTCCGGTGCGCAACGCGCTCTCCGACATGCTCGAAGAGTTTGATTGTGATGAACTGGAAATGGATGAAATCTGGGCCATCGCCACTTAGCGATGCAGCAGCAAAGGCCCAAGCGATTAAGGACGTGACGGCATGGCAGGCTTTGGTTTTTGATTTTCATCGATCAAAAGAACAGAAGCAGTCACTCTCTTCCCATCGCGAATGAAGCTCACGCGCACTTTCTCACCAACCTGCAAGCTTTCGAAAGCGTTGTAGAGATCGTCGTAAGAGCGGATCTTCTTGTCCTCCACCCCCACGATCACATCCCCGAGAATAATTTCCCCATTGCGCGTTCGATGTGTGCCCCGTAGCCCGGCTGTGGCAGCGGAAGAGCCCTGAGTCACTGCGCGGACAATCACGCCTTCGATGTTGAGCTGACGGTTGATGTTGGAATCAAAGTGTTCGATGCCGATACCGACCTGAACGACCCGACCGTTTTTAATGATCTGGGTGACGATGCGGTTGATCGTTGAGGAGGGAACGGCAAAGCCGATGCCGGCCGAAGTCCCTGATTCCGAAAAGATCATGGTATTCATGCCCAAAAGATAGCCGCGGCTGTCGAGCAGTGGACCACCGGAGTTGCCGGGATTGATCGAAGCATCCGTTTGAATCATATCGCGAATCTGCACGCCGCCCACGCCGGGGATCGACCGACCCAAAGCGGAGATCACCCCTTTGGTCAGGGTCTGATCCAATCCAAAGGGACTGCCGATGGCCACAGCCTTCTGCCCAACCTGGAGCTTCGAGGAATCAGCCAGCGGCATGCTTTGAAAACTATGCTGGCCATCGAGCTTGACCCGAATCACCGCAATATCTTTCCTGGGCTCGGCACCGACGATGCGGGCCGGCAGGGTTTTGCCGTTTTTAAATGAGACGGTGAGCCGGTCGGCGTTTTGAATCACGTGATAGTTGGTCACGATATAGCCGTTGTCGTCCCAGATGAAGCCCGAGCCGGTTCCGGCTGGCACTTCGGTGACGTCGAAGGAAAAAAATCCAACCCGCGCGTACCGCAGATTCGAAACGTTCACCACGCGGGCCGAAATTCGGGAAAAAATGTCGATCGTATTGCGCTCATCCTCCAAAAGATAGGGCGCCCCATCATCTTCCGAAGGAATAGGTCCAGCCATGGGCGAAGGTTGAGCTTGAGCGTAGCCTTTCGGGGAACTGAAACCGCTAGCCGTGAGGAATAAAGCGAGATAAACACGCCGCATGACGAGTGCTCCAATAAAGCGAGTCGGAATCGATGAGGATTTAAGCCGTGCAGACTATTATAGCCTCTTCTCGTCCTTTCCAACACTCGGGCCTTTGCCGGCACCTATCCCCGGCTCTCTTTTTGTTCGAATTCCCGCCATTGCTCGTCGCGCCTGTGTTTCCAGACGAGAAAACGTCTTAGGGCCGTTGCTAGCCGCAGCTTGAAAGCTAACGAACTGGTTATGGTTAGTTTTTGATCGCGGATGATTGCCTCAGAAATAGGCGCGATCATCTCCGACCAGGCAGCAAAGTTAATTTTTCGACCTTCGAAGAGCGCCTTAAGATCGATGCGGGAAATTTTCTCGGGCCCATCGCCGCTCGCCTTCAAGGGATTGAGGCCAAGGCTTGTCAGCTCTCGGGGCCAATTGTCAGGATGGACGATAAGCATCGATGCCATCTGACTCTGCAGAGCCAAACGAAAGATCTCAGTCCAGATGCGACGAAAGA
>SEDW01001252.1 GCA_004193325.1 Pseudomonadota bacterium
CTTTAAATGGTCTTAACTGCAGTCGCTTCGAACTGAAAAGTTTCGAGCGGCTGAGTGATTTTAGCAATCTCTTCCTTGCTCGCGCCTGCGTCTTCCATGAGATGTTTTTGACGTTCGACCGTTTCGGTCTTCTTTTGCAAAACACCTTCGGTCACGACTTTTTTGCCTTCCAAAGTCTTCCCAACGAAAAAGCTATAGCCTTTGAATACGACCCGCACCGATTTGCCTTGGTCTTCAAGGGTCATCCAGCAGCCTTTCATCTGACAGACTTTTTTCACAGTGCCTTCGGTGTGAATCGGCGAAGTCCCGTCTTTATAATCGGCGATCGCTTTCGGAAGGGCGACGACAGGAGCTTTTTCGTTCACGAACTTTCCATAAGTTTCGGCCTTATTAGCTGCCAGTGCCTGAGTCGATAGTACGAGAGCCAGGAATAATGTACGCATGGAAATTCCCCATTCGGTTTTTTGAGAAAGACTAGCATTCCACCCCTCGCCCAACTTGTCGAGACAAGAACTTGTACCCTAGCCAAAGCTCGTGTTAACAAGGATTTGTGAGCGATTGATCAAAATGATTCGCTGAAGTTAACGCGTTAAAATGGGAGAACATCTGTCCCATGGAAACTTCAGTCAGTCCAAAGCTTTGAGGATGACCCATGAAACCCATCGCGATATTCTATGAACATGCCGACTGGTTTAAACCGCTCTTTGCCGAGCTTGACGCACGGAATATCCCTTATGAACGGGTGGACGCCGCCTCGCATACTTTTCCTCTTCACCTCGAGGAATCGCCCTATTCCCTGATCTTTAATCGCACGAGTCCCTCAGCATTTCTTCGCGGCCACCAGCAGGCAATCTTTTATACCCTCGACTGGCTCACAGCGATGGAAGCCCTGGGCACGAAGATCATCAATGGAACCAAGCCCTATCTCCTTGAAATCTCGAAGACGAGACAGCTCGTTCTCCTGAAAAAGCTCGGAATTCCCTGTCCCAAGTCCTGGGCTATCAATTCCGCTAAAGAAGCTCTTTTGGCAGCGGTCGACCTGCGTTTCCCGGTCGTGGTCAAAGCTAATATCGGTGGCAGCGGCGCAGGTATCACTCGATACGACAGTATGGATGCTCTTGCTACCGCCGTGAGTGATGG
>SEDW01000241.1 GCA_004193325.1 Pseudomonadota bacterium
ATCGGGTAGCTGCGGATATGGCCATTCATAATCCGGCAAAGGCGGCAAAAATAGCGGCAAAGAAAGCCGCTGTAGCGGAAAAATTAGCCCTCAAAAAACCTGCAGTCGCGATGAAATCTTCGAGCCGAAAACCAATCTCGGAAGTGACACGCATTCATCCAGCTCCAAAACCCACTTCCGTTCCCACAGCGGCGATCCCTGTTCAAGCTGTGGAAACAGCGCGCCTATCTCGCCAATCACCCGCGTTACGCCCTTCACAAACGCTGCGTCCCACGATGGTGGAAGCGGCCGCTGCGATGGAGGCGCCGAAGTCCTTTGCTCTGGAAAATGTCGACAGTTCAGGGCGTTTTGATTTTCTCGATGAAATGAATTATCTCTATACGCCCACCGCTCGGGGTCGGCAGACTCTTGATCTCTTCGGATCAGGCAAAATTCTCGATGCAGAGGAACAGGCCCAATTGGAAAACGGAGACGGTCTCGAAAGACCAGTCCCCGTTTTGGAAATCGAATGGGATAAGTGATTCAGCCGCCGCCGGTCCTGCCGTTAGGCGAGGTGCTGGCCTTTACATCACAGCGAGGATCGCGATAGGGGAGCGGGATTTCTAAATTTCCGCCGAGAATATCAGCTGAGCGCGATCCCAGTTTGCTCATCAGGCTCGCCGTCTTCTCCATCGTCTCATCAGGCGAATTCAACCAGGTCTTTAATTTACCCTTCAACTCATTCAACGCCGGTCGGCTCCACTTATCCGTAGGGATCAGGTAGGCGCGATCATCTTTGGCTGTCATCAATTGAAAGTAGAGCATGTTCGAAGGTGTTTTGGCGCTATTAATTGCGCTATTCCAATCCTTCGTTGCCAACGGCTCTTTGTTATTGCAGCTACCGGTCATCTGCGGATCGAGACAGAGAAAGACTCCGTACTCCTGAGCTGTAGTCTGATTTGGCAAAGCAAAATCGAAGGCATTGCCCTTCATGATGTCGAAGATATTGAGTCGAGTCTGAGCGGGTTTCGCCATCTTTCCGCTGAGTTTTTCCACGGAGAGAAGAAAGACCTTCTCGTTACCGTCTTTGACTACAGACTTAATAAGATCAAAATCACCGCTCTGACAGGTGCGAGCCTCGGGTTTGGTGCGAACGCTTATTTTAATCTCCGAGCCAACGTTCGTCGTGCGAATCTCCCGTAGACGATTGACGATGAGGGCATTGTATTCCTCGCGCTTTTTTTGAACGGCGAGATTGCTCTGCGGGATGGCGGCCTCAGCTGGAGATTTGGATTCATTGGTTTTGTTCAGCTGTTGCGAGACTTTGGTCGGAGCTTTGATTTCATCTTTCTTTTGAATCTTGTCGTAAGGAAAAAAGAAAGCGACTGCGAAACCTACAACAGCAAGGCTGATACCAATGTTTTTCTTGGACGAGGACATGCAATCTCCCGGTTCTAGACAAAGGGGGTAAAAGCTCGGCATCCGAGTCGAATATAGACCCTGTTTTCACGAAATTTGGTGATTATGAAACTTAAGATTATATCAATGGTGTTGAGTGACATTATTCATGACCCCTGAGGCCTTGGCAATCGTTTCCGATTAGATTTTGGGCAAATTCCTTCATCCTCCTGATCATAGATTGGGCGAATCTGGATTTTACTGATGAATAATTAATTTTGTCGGACACGAATGTTTTCTTTAAGCCTCGAAGGCTGTTGGGATGTCTTCGAAACTTTCTCGAAAGCCCAAAAGTAACCGCTCATCCTTTTCGGATAGCAGCCGAATCCATACCTAGAATAATTTTTGCGTGGGGGAGACATCATGAAGCGACATTCAAAAGGCACTCGTCAAGAGGGCTTTGCCGCAATAGCGCTGATCATGGGTGTAACGATCATTTCACTGGCGTCGATGTATGTCGTGAATCAATCGAAGACAACGGTAATGACCACCCGAGCGATCGAACGCGATCGTGCCCGCGCAGCGAGTGAGTTGAGCAATCTCTCAAACCTCGGCTGGGTTCGCGGACTGATCGCTTTACAAAAAGTCGACGATCCTAAGACGCCGGCGATTTATCCCGAAAATTATTTTGCCAGTCCCTGGAAAATGCTAAAGAACGTGACAGCAGAGCGGCCTCTTGAATTTATCGAAGCCGAAAACAATCAGCTTTGGCTTCCGACCTATGCGGCCGGCTCTCTTAGTATCGATAAAGCGATGGCGATCTTTACGGGCCTTAAAGGCCAGCTCGAGATGTTGACGGAAGCTCAAAACGTCGAAATCGTCTCGAACAACCT
Organism: Pseudomonadota bacterium; assembly: GCA_004193325.1. Lineage (GTDB taxonomy): Bacteria > Bdellovibrionota_B > Oligoflexia > Oligoflexales > Oligoflexaceae > Oligoflexus. The sequence continues at coordinate 2,271 of SEDW01000241.1, forward strand.
CAGCGCCAAACACAATTTCTATGTGGAATCGATCGATATCAAGACGAAACGTCCCCTCGATCTCGCGAGCGCCGGGGCCGGCAGCGATGTCGAAACCACAGGACGGATCAATCTCAATGCACCGGTGCCCTACGGCTTTCGCGTCCTTGTGAAACTCCCGGGGGAAATGAATTTCCGCCCAAATCTCAGCTCGATCGATGGCGAACATGCAGCAGGAGACTACGTTTTCCAACTCAGAGGTTCAGGGATTATTCATCACGGTGAAATCGATGTTGGTGGAACGATCTATCCAGTCGGCCTCGATGAAAACGGGCGCATCACTCACAAGGCCGTAAATATTATGGCTGACGATGTGGTCATTGGCGAAGTCTCGGTGCACATCGGTGGTGGCCAAGGTCCTAACTTCGAAAATGCGGAAGTGAAGTTTGATTCCTGCCGTATTTTAGTCGAGCCCGTCTCAAGCGCGGCCGGAGCGGCAGGCCCTGGAGCTGGATCAGCTGTTCGGGTGAAGGCGCGTATCTATGATGTGAAAAACGAAGTGCCGGCTTATCCTCTCGCACTGGGCGCAGATCCCAAAACACCTCCAGTCTATATGGAAGAAGAAAGTACTCTGATCGTTTCCGGCGGCAGTGGAAGTGGAGTAAGCGGCAGTCAGGCGACAGGTCTCGGCTGCGAAGATAAATGCCCCTACGACTTCAGAAAAGATTTCTGGATCGATCCGATGACCCAGGCTCGCTTTATGGATTTGACCGTTACGGGCGAAACGGATACGAAAAAACTCGATTACTTTGATGAAGAGATCACAGGCGTCATTATTCAAAAGACCAAAGGTATTGTGTGCAGCAACATGGAACTCGTTGGTGATGCGATGCACAAAGCTGACCCTCGTCTGCCGAGCGCACTGATTATGGCCAATCGGGATCTCTACGAAGAGCTCCGTAATAAAAATCTCCTTCTCAAACGTTTTTTTGCTTACACCGCTCCAAGCTGTGAGAGGAAATTGATCGGTGAACGAACAGTCTGCGGCTGTTTTGCCGAAGATACTCTGATCCTCATGGGCGATGGCAGTGAAAAGGCGATTCGAGACATTACCGAAGGTGACGAAGTACAGAATCCTCTAACGGGCAAAATTCAGAGCGTGAAGAGGGTTGTAGCCGGCCCTGAGAAGATTCCAATGTACCGCGTGCTCACAGCGATTGGCTCGGTTCTCGTAACGAGACAGCACCCTTTCCTCACCCGTCGCGGATCCGTGACAGCTGAGGATTTGAGGGCGGATGATTTGATCGCAACTGGTTCGGATAATCAGTTTAAAGAGATTCTCTCGATCGATTCAGTGCCCTGGGATGAAACCAAGCCCGCGCCTATCGTCTGGAACCTTGAACTCGTCGGTTCCGATGATTTTTCTGAGCACTACGTACAGGCTGGTGGTGTGATGACCGGCGATCTTTTCATTCAGGAAACGCTCGGCAAAAAATAAGTCCTGGAAATCATGATTTTGTCTTAGCGTAGTCGAGTTTAGTAATTCTAAGCTGAAAGCGGGTAGAGGCTGGATTTTTATCCAATCTCTGCCCGCAATGCGTTGAAGGCAAAGTCATCGCTCTGTTCATTCGAAAGCTCCATGCTCATCACAGTGACTTCCTTTGCCTGCTCAATGCGTAGCCAGACACTCGAATTGTGGGTTAAGATTGAGTTCTCCCCACTCTATGTTCGAGGACAAGATGAAAGCACTTTTTCAAAGGGCTCTGGCCTTATCCACATTAGTTTTATTGAGTAGTACCGGGCCTCTTCTGGCTCAGACAAGTGATACTCCGAGCCTTACGAAAGTCCAGTGTCAGGCAATTGACTCGCTGGAAGTGGCGAACCCCGAATTTGCCGTCGAAAACTTCGACAAAAATTCCCAGGCCTTCCTCATGTGCGCGACGGTCGCGGGAGAGAGTGGGCCTGAAGTTTTTATCACCGGGTCGCTGCCGATCAAAAAGGGCGCAAAACTGAGTCTTGAGGATTTCACGGCCTGGAATCAAAATCCGGCATTGAGCGATATCTTTATCAAGTCGAGCTCTGGTGTTCATCAGCTCAAGAGCTTTCTCCTGAATACTCTGCCCGTGGATGTGGAAGCGATAGATTCGATATTGGGAATGGCCAAGAGTCGTCCGACGACTCAACAGGTCTGCACAACGACTTCGAGCACAGCGCAGAGCTGTACAATCAAACAAGTTGAAGAATGCAAAATCGTCTACGGCCGCAAAGAATGTAAAATGGTCGATAAGGAAGTGTGCACGTCGTCCACCAAACCTGTCCAGACCTGCTCGAATCAAACCGTTATCACCTACTTCCGGACTGTTCCTTCAATCGATGGATACCTCACCCTTCGTCCTGATAACTTTTGTCCCTATGGAGTCATCGAAAAGCAGACGAAGACGGTTTACGGCCGAGTATTCAACGAACGCCGCTGCTGTGAATCCAAAGTCGTGAGCGGAGTCCTCACTAACGTGTGTACCGCCTGGATCGCAATTTAACTAAGGATGGATATGCGGATCTTCGCAGTCTCTGCGCTCACGTTTCTGTCTCTTTGTCTCAGCTCCTGCGGTGTCGAACCGATCGAAGAATCCTCTCAGCTCCTCTTCGCATCGAATTCCAACGAATGCAAAGTCCTTACAAGTCTCGTGAAAGACGTCAAGGTGCCGAACAAAGGTTACGGCACCCTGACGATCACACACCCTGAGATCGTGTCGAATTTTACGTTCATCAAGACTGTATCGAAATTTACTCAGGTGAAGTCTACGACCGATGCTCAGCAGGTCCTTCGCCGAATCATCAAATCGTTTTTGATCAAGACTGTGCCTGGGGTGACACAAGAGCAACCCCTGCGGCCCTTCGTGATTCCTGAGCTTCTCTGTCCGGTTCTCGATTCGAATCAAGCCAAAGCCAGCTTCTGCGGAGCCCAGTTCTTTAATGATCAACCGGCTGCGATCACGGCCGCTATCGCCTTTCTCGACAAAAAAGAAGCGTTCGGCAACTTTGCTGCTATCGACAAGATCTTTCAGCCCCTCACATTTATCAAAAGACCCCCACGCTTTGATCTGCATTCGACAGAACAAACGGTCGAAGCACGGATCGTCTATGGTCTTCGTGATGCGACAGGTACCGACCGAAAGCCCGCAACAATCATCCTGGAGTTTGCAGGGACCTCACAGAAAGAATTCTATGAATCCCTCGTCAAACTCTTCATTGAATTTAAAGACCAGAATACTGCGGCAGCAAGAAAATCCT
>SEDW01001253.1 GCA_004193325.1 Pseudomonadota bacterium
CTTCCTCAGGATTCGGCCCGCTTCGATCGAGCCTCTCGAAAACAAGACGGACTAGATTTAGCCTTGGTCGAGATGTTCGGACTTGATGCTTTGGCGATAGGGCTGATTGGAGCGGAAAGGAATCAAAGAACCGATACCATTGAGGTCGAGCAGAAGAGCCAGAAGACGATCAAAGCCGAGGGCGTTGCCGCAGCAATCCTTGAGCCCGGACTGCAGCGCCAGCATAAAATCTTCATCAACGGGCAAGGCAGCGCTACCGAGGTTTTTGCGTTGGGCATTACTCGCCTCGAGTCTTGCGAGATTTTCCTCAGGCGAGAGAAGTTCATCGAAAGCATTGCAGAGTTCGACTCCTCCCAAGTAGAGCTCAAACCTTTGGGCGCGGCCATTCTTCACCTTGGCGAGTGCTGCCTGCGACGGAGGATAATCGTAGACAAAGATTGCCTCGTACTTCGTGAGCTCGGGTTCGATCATATCGATCAGGACCTTGAAATAAGCGGTCTCGAAGTCATCATCGGCCCGAACGGACTGATAGCCCCGGCCGATCGCTTTGCTGGCAAAATCCTTATCGCCATCAATCAGTTCTATGCCCGCCCAATCTTTAAAGGCGTCATACATAGTGATCTTCGTGAACGAGTCGGGCAGCTTTCTCTTCGTCAAACTTCCAAGAGCTTTCGCTGAAGTCCGGATGAGGTCCTCGGTGAGTTGCATGAAGTCGGGAAGTGAGATGCCGCTCTGATAGTATTCAAGCATTGTGAATTCGGGATGATGCCAGGCACTGATTTCTCCCTTGTTTCGAAAACATTTCCCAAGGTGATAAACCCGAGGGATTCCCCAACTCAAAGCCTGTTTGAGATGCAGTTCCGGACTCGAGCGGAGAAACATCGGGTGCTCGCCGAGGCGATGATCCTGCCAGGTCGTGGGGAAGTAGTTGAGGAACACTTCGGTTCCCGGGGTCGTTACCGCGATGGGAGCATCGACCTGCAGATAATCTTGAGATTGAAAGAAGGCATGGATGTGATTTTGTAAAAGCTGACGAGCTTTGAGCAGTTCGACATTCATAAGATCTTTCCTCAATTAAAAAACGGGAGGTCCTAAGACCTCCCGTCGGCGACTCTAGACTTAGAATCGTTTTTTATC
>SEDW01001254.1 GCA_004193325.1 Pseudomonadota bacterium
TCCAATGTCAGCGAACTTTACGAAGCGCTCACTCGCTATTTTACTACTGTGGTTGAAAACGGTTTGGAACGTGCGATCGACGCGGGTCTTCATGCCGAAGGCTCGAAGATCAAACACACCCGTGAGAAGCTGACCTATTCCATCGTCAAGAGCGAGCAGGATTACGAAGAGGTCTTAAAGCTCCGTTTCTCGGGCTATGGCAAACATGGAAAGGTTAAGGACGGACATACGTGGAAGGATCAGGGCGAAGGTCTCGCCAATGAAGGTCTTATCGTTTCAGCACGGCTTGCCGGTTCGATCGTCGCTGCCTGCGAGCTTCGGTTCAGCGCTGGGAAAGTGCCGTTTCGATTCTTTAATGTCGATGAGATCGCCTGGCCGGATTGGGTGCAGAGCAATAAGCTCATTGAGGTTAATAAGCTCGTCATCGCACCTCATTTTCAGGGAAGTGATGTTCTTCTCTCGATGTTTCAGCTGGGGTTTGCCTACAGTATCAAAGAAGGTTGCCTCGACTTTGTCTGTGCCGCGACGAATAAACTCGCACCGACCTACGAGATGATCGGCTTTAAGAGAATCGGTGTGGTGGTTCCGCATCCGACTCTGAAGGGCGAGACGCTGAATATTCTCGTGATGGGTTCAAAGACTTATCTCAACGGGAAGGGTGTAAATCCCTACACCTGGGACCTCGTGTTCAGTGCGGTTCAAGCTCAATCCAGTTCCATTGGTTTGACCGATATCAAAAAACGCGGCATTCGGCATCGGGTGACGTCTAAGGCCATCGGCCTTGTGCTCAAGCACTTGAAGAAGAAAAAAGAAAAGCCAAGGGCGGGTCCTCAGGATACGTCCCAGCCAGGCCGCTACATCAATCCGACTTTGACTCAGCAGCACTTTTCCACAGCAATTTTCCTCCCCTATATCAGCGTCTCGGACGAGCTGATCGGTCAGGAGAAGACGAGTAAAATCTTGCGGGATTCAGGCCTGAGTCGAGATTATTTCGGCAAGGAGGGTGCCTGGATCAGCATCGATTTTTTCGATAGCTTTATTGAACGTTTCAAGCAGCACGGTGACGTGAATGTTCTGCAGAAGCGGTCGGGCGAAGCCGCCTGGGCCTATTCCCTGAGTGGTGGGCGCTTTATTAT
>SEDW01001255.1 GCA_004193325.1 Pseudomonadota bacterium
GTTTGTGTGTTCAAGGCTCGCACCTTCAAACATTATTTTGCTCTTTTGGTTTCGTTTATCCTACGGAAGCCCCATAAACACCTTAAGGAATATTTCCAGGTGCACAAGGAAGCCTCAATCCGCGGATCATCGGATCTACCGGTGCGGGCTGATGGGGAAAAGATTTCCAACGGCGGTTTTATGTTCAAAATCGTGAAACACGGTTTGAGAGTCATTGTCCCGGACACTTTTGTCCGCACCGTCGATGCCATTTAATGTTCGGCCCTTCGGGGCCTTTGTTCCCCTGCCCTTCCCCCATCCATCATCTAGAATTTCCAAAAATATCGCGCATGCTCTACTATGTTCAAAAAGCATAAGGAGACCATGATGCGTAACGCTCAGAACCTACTCTCGCTCCTCATGGCGAGCGCAGCGTTCGCTTGCACAAGCACGGGACCATCCCCCTCGCTGTCAGCGCCGTCCGTCACGACCCAAACGCAAAAGCCTCAGGTCAAAGAGGAAAGCTATACGAATAACTTCAAAGAACTCCCTCTCGTTGCGAGTCTCTCACGTCTCCCCTGGCCCTCCGATGCCTGGAGCAGTCTGCACGGGGGCAGTAGCTTTCGTTGGCAGATGGCGGTAGCGAGTGATTCGGATGAGATTGAGGATCTCGGCGCATTCATTCAGTATCCGCTTGGGCAATCAATCGAGCGCGAGAAACTTTCGCCAACGGAAAAGATGGATATCTACCTCGGTAGCAGTGACTGGGCAATGACAAGGCGCGAGAGGAAACGAACACTCGAGCAGACAAATGCTGATGGCAGTCCTCGTAAGGAAATCCCCGAGTGGGAAGGCATCATGCACGCCTGGTCTGTCGCGGCCTTGCAGTTTGAGCCGGTAGGTCCCGTGACCCTTCCCTCGAAGGATGGCAAACCCCTGACTTTCGATACGCAAGATATTTATTCCCTCCTGAGTCTCTACGTGCATGAGCAGAGCCCCAAGCCTTTGCTTCTCGCATCCCTTTGTGAGAAGCAGGCCGGCTTTGACAAGCAGGAGATTGCCGCAGCGGCCGGACCCTATGGCTTTGAGAATTCCAAGCAGGCCTATCGCCGCAAGGGCTGCGAAAAGATCGATGCCGCGAGCTTTCACCTCGTCCT
>SEDW01000242.1 GCA_004193325.1 Pseudomonadota bacterium
GAAGAATATTCTGAAGAAGTCGATTCGGAAACCGAACGCGGCAACACTTGGGGTACTCTCAAGGGCAACAGCGGCGACGGTAACCGTCGGGTGGATTCGGCTTTTGCAGAATTCTCCATTCCTGCTTACGACAAGCTCGATGTGACCGTTTCCGGCCGCTTCGATAAATACGATGACTTCGGTAACTCTTTCAGTCCCAAGCTTGCCGCATCTTACCGCCCCCTCGATTGGATGTTTATCCGCGCTTCGGTTGGTACAGGCTTCAAGGCTCCTACTCTCTTTGAAATGTATCGAAACGAAAACCTCCAGTTCGTTTCGAGCTACCGTGATTACTCGCTTTGCAAGGCGAACGGCACAGCGGTCAACCGTTGCCCTACTCGCAACGGCTACATCATCCAGAGCGGTAACACAGATCTCGATCAAGAGACGTCTGAGTTCCAAAACATCGGCCTCGGTTTCGAGCCTTTGAAAGACCTCACTCTTAACGTCGATTACTGGGGCATCATCATTCGTGATGAAATCGGTTACATCGATACCGATGCTCTTCTCAAGGCTGATGCTGAAGGCGTGGACGTCACCAAGTTTGGTGCTTCGATCACCAAAGACCCATTGACTGGCGAAACGACTCAAATCAAGACAGTTTACCAAAACCTCGGCCGCGCAGAACTCAACGGTGTGGACATGTCCGTTGATTACCGCATCCGCAGTAACTCAGGCAATTACGGCATCCGAAGCGCTCACAGTATGCAGGTCAAAAACAAAGAAACCGCCTATCCAGACGGTCCTTTGGTGGATCGCTTGAACACTTACGGTCGCCCGGCATGGCGTAACAAAACTACTTTCTCTTATGGTCTTGGAGCGATCTACACAAGCCTCACAGCTGACATCATCGGTCCACAACAAAACGATAATGCGAACGTCGGCTCTTACGGCGACCTCAACTACTTCGTGAAGTACTCGACATCCTGGAAAGGCGAAATAACAGCAGGCGTACAAAACCTCCTGGCTCGTCACATCCCTGTTACCAACGCGAACCTCTACGACTTCCTCGGAAGAACATATACGTTCGGTTACCAGCAGAACTTCTAAGTCCTGGACTTAAAAAAGGGACGGCCTCAGGAATAAATTCCTGAGGCCGTTTCCATTTGATCGAGGAATTATCCTAGAATCTCAAAGCGCCCACCGCGCTCCAAGGCCTTAATATAGGCTGGACGAGCGTGGATACGATCGAGAAATGCCGAGAGCTTCGGTTTTGATTTGGCACCGGCCCGCAAGACTCCCGCTTCAATGACAAAACTCATCTGAACATCAGCCGCAGTAAATTCATTACCGGCAAACCAGACATTTTTCTCGAGATGTTTTTCAAGAAAATCAAAGTGGGTTTTGATCTGCGGATTCACGAAACCCTTTTTCACCTTGTCGGCAACACCTTTGACGAGCGGCTTCATAAAGAAGGGCATCGGCGCTTTGGGCATTTGCGTAAAGACGAGACTCATAAGGAGGGGCGGCATCGCCGATCCTTCAGCATAGTGAAGGAAGTAGTTATAATCGATGCGCTCTTGCGTGCCTGATTCAGGACGGAGGCGGCCTTTGCCGTAGGTATCGACTAGGTATTCAATGATCGCGCCTGATTCAGCCAGGACCTTTCCACCATCGGTGATCACAGGCGATTTGCCCAGGGGATGAATCTCTCTGAGTTCGCGTGGAGCGAGCATCGTCTTTGGATCACGCTCGTAGCGTTTGACTTCGTAGCTGAGGCCAAGTTCTTCCAATAGCCAAATGATGCGTTGGGAACGGGAATTATTCAGGTGGTGAAGAACGATCATAGGTCTTAACGCCTCTCTGCGATGAGGAAAAGTCTAAGCGCCTTGCAAACGGCACCAGACTTATCCTTAACATCAGACGCTTAGATTTCGCTAGATAAAGAAACGAAAGTTGCGGCAGGAGGAGTCTTGTCCAAGGTCTTATCAAAGATCTTAACCATGGAGCGAAAGGCTTTGTCAGCCCCGAGCTGAACTTCCGCAGCTTCGATTGCTCCCGCGACTTCAAGCTCGCCCAGGCGGCGGCAGAAGTATGGCCAGCGCAGCTTTGCTTCGGCTCCACGTCTTAGAAATTCGCTCGGCCAGTCGCTTGGAATCATCGCGGCGAGCTGCCTGCCGCCTAGAGTGGAACCTTCCATCACATACAAAAAGCCCCAGTACTGGGAAACATTTTCGATGTCAGGCAAATGTTTGGAATAGCGATCGGCGAAAGCAAAGTTATCGCCCGCCTCAAAGGTCTCGAGATCCGATTGAAGAGCTGCGCTCCATGGCTCGTAGTTGATCACCTTGCGATCATCAGTCGTGATGTAGTCGAGTTGTTTGGCGACGGCAATTCTAAGATAGAGCGAAAAGGTCTGAAGGAAGGTCTGATAAGCCGTGACATTCCCCTGGCTCATAAAACGAACGAGCAAGGGGTGATCGTCAAGCGACTGATGGATATCTCGGGTAGCAGCTCTTACTTGGGAAAGGACTGACATAAGCACCTCAAGTCTTAGACTGGAGCCGCTTCCTCGCGTGAGGACAGCGCGTATTCCGGTCGACCGCAGTAGAACAGGATTTTCTTCACAAGGTCATCGAGTGCGATCGGCTTGACAAGATAACCGTCAAAACCGGCCTTCGTCAAAGCCTCCTCGAGGTTATCCCAGGCATGACCAGAAAGTGCCACGATTTTTCCCTTGTAGCCCTGTTTGCGCAGTTCGATCACCGCTTCCATGCCATCAACGTTAGGCATCTCAAGATCCATCAGGGTGATGTCGAAATGATTGGAGCCCATTTTCTCAAGGGCATCCTCACCGTCCTTAGCCGTGGACACATTAGCGCCATAGCGGCCAAGAAGCCTGGAGAAGAGCACGCGAATATCTTCGGCATCTTCAACAACCAGGATCCTTAGTGATTCGAGAACTTTATCATTGCTAACCATAGTCGATCTCCAAGCGAGACAGAAAGGACGAGACAGTCAAAACATATACAATATGACACTGAATCGAATTTCATTCAGCACACAGTCATTAGCTAAATTGTTGATATCTAAGTCTAAATATAAATACCTAGAGGGTCGATATCAGTCCGCTCGCTAAGCCCTGTACTAAAAACAATACAGATCACTGCCGTGCATCATTCCAATAATTGCCACAGACAAATCAATGCAAAAGACGAGCCAGCAATTAAAGCCTTTACCCATAAGCAAAAGAGGAAAGGAACTAGTCCCATCCTCTTATCCTTAGCTTGAAAAGTAAGAACTTTTCAGAACTGGTAATATCGATCAGCCAAAAATACACTTTCGATTTTGCCGTCGAGCTTCTCACCTAGAAAGCAGCTGTTCTTAGACAGGCTAAACAGATCGTCCTCAGTGACTTCCTCTCGGCTTTCCCGGTTGACCAGGACTGCTGCCATGGGCCTATCGATGCTGATATCGCCAATATCCTTTTCGATGCCGAGAAAACGGGCAGGACGGCTTGAGAAGACCTGCACAAGTCTCTGCGGCGACAGCACGCCTTCGGTGACTAGCGAGAGGAGAACTCGAAGGCTAGTTTCAAGACCTGTAGTCCCGAAAGCTGATGTTTTAAAGTTCTGGCCTTTGGCGCTGGCTTCATGCGGAGCATGATCAGTTGCCACGAAATCGATCGTGCCGTCCGCCAGAGCTTTACGAAGAGCTCGCTTATCGCTTGGTCCGCGCAAAGGAGGATTCATTTTGAAAGAGGTGACTTCGTCTTTGATTTCATCGCTTGAAAACCAGAGATGGTGGGGAGTCACTTCGCAGCTGACGTGGAGACCCTCGGCTTTAGCGGCGGAGACAAGCTCCAAAGTTTCGTGAGCGGAAACGTGAAGCACGTGGTATCGCGCTTTAGGATAGTCTTTGAGAATATGTATATCGCGTGCAACCATATCAGCCTCAGCGGCCGCAGGATAAGCGGGAATGCCAAGCTTTTCCTGAACGGGTCCGGCAGCGAGAACACCACCATGGCCTGGAAATTCCGCATGCTGAAGAATCGGAAGTCCCGTGAGTTCGCTCGCCTCAAAAGCGGAACGCATCAGATCATCATCAACGACTCCGAGACCGTCGTCTGTGAAAGCCTTGACGCCCCAATCGGCGAGTTCTTTGTAGGGAGCCGCAGCTTTCCCTTTCAATGATTGAGTGATCGAACCCGTTAAGTAAGCCTTAACACCAGTGAGGTGTTCCGCCTCCTCGAGTTCGAGGACAGCCGCTTCACAGACTTCGGTTGAATCGATTGTAGGCTTGGTATTAGGCATGGACAGAACAGCAGCGATGCCACCGCGAAGAGCTGCCAGAAGTCCCGTTCCTGCTGTTTCTTTCTCGGCCTGACCGGGCACACGAAGGTGAACCTGGGGATCCACACCGGCTGGCAACAAAGTAAAGCCACGACCATCAATAAGATGCGCGCTCTTTGGGACTGATATATGCTTCTCTATGGCTTTGATGCGGCCGTGCTGAATCTCGACATCACATTGAGAGATGACTTCACGTTCGGTCCACAGTTCTACGTTCTTGATCACGTAGTGCTCATAAGCGTGATACATAAGGAAGTCCCCCGTGTTTGATGATCGAATATCTGCGGGGGAGCATACATCTAAGACTCGACTACGGGCAAGGACGGACCTCTAAGTCCCATTGACAGAACTGCCAGGTCTCGGGAAGATTCCCGGATGGAATACAGAAGGAGTGGTTGGAATGACCGATAAAATCAAGATCATCACAACAGGTGGAACCATCGACAAGGTCTACTTTGATGCTCTCAGTGATTACCAGGTCGGGGAACCGAGCATCGGCCAGATTCTCGAAGAGGCCAATGTCGAACTCGATTACGTGGTCCAAAAAGTATGTAAAAAAGACAGCCTGGACCTGACGGATGCTGATCGCGATGCGATTGCCGAAGCAGTTCGAAATTCGAAAGAAACCCGCGTGCTCATCACACACGGCACAGATACCATGATTAAGACCGCTCAGTTTTTGCGCAACATCGCCGGCAAGACGATTGTCTTTACCGGAGCGATGAACCCAACGAAAATAAGAAACTCCGATGCGTTCTTTAATGTGGGCTGTGCGATTATCGCCGTACAGACTCTGCCGTCCGGCGTTTATATCGCCATGAATGGCCAGATCCATAATCCGGAACGCATTCAAAAGAACCGCACACACCAGCGCTTCGAACCTCTCTAATCAATCGATGCTGGCCCGGGTTAACGTTTCGATGTTGGCCCTGGTGAGTTCGATCCTCGTGCCTTCCAGGAGAGCATGCACCTGCTCAATACTCGTCGCACTTGCAATCGGAGCTGTAATACTCGGTCTCGTCATGAGCCAGGCTAATGCCACGCTCGCTGGTGTTGATCGCTGTTCCTTGGCCACTTCATCAAGCGCAGCGAGAATGCGATAGCCCTTGGGATTCAGATATTTTTTGATTCCGCCGCCACGAGCCGACTTCTTCATATCCTCTTCAGATCTATATTTTCCGCTCAAAAA
>SEDW01001256.1 GCA_004193325.1 Pseudomonadota bacterium
ACAAGGCGGGCCATGATCATCGGTGAAGTGGTCTGCGGGTCTGCACCGAGGTTTTTCAAAAGGGCCTGAAGATCGTTGACTTGATCTTCTTGAATGTCGAAGAGGAAGTAACTTGGGAGCTTTTGTCCGTCAGGATTTGCGAGCTCACGGAGAAGGCTGCCCTGGAGCTGCGGGATCAAGTTGATCAAAGTGCTACCGAGTCCGATGGCCACGAAAGCGCTGATCGTCGACGCCGGATGGGACCGGAGAAAGAGCGAAGCGATTCTCAAAGGCAGAATAGGGCTCCGCTTAAAGCTCTTGGCAAAAGCAAGAAAGAGCCAGCCGATCACAGCGAAGATTACGACGACAAGGACGGACAGACCGAAGAAGAGACTTCCCACCTTGAAAGAATGCGCCTGCCAAATGGAAAGTCCATAAAAGGCGAGGAGCACAGGAAGATAGGCTAGCCATTCGCGGGATTTCAGGCCTTGCGACGGTGCATTTTGTTCGTGGAAGAGCAGCGACGGGTTGAGGTGACGAAGCCGCTGCAGAATCGGCAAACAAATCAGAATCGATCCAAGTCCACCCAAAACGATGGCGATCGCGACAGTTTGCCAAGGGAGATAGGCCGAGAGACTGACGGGAGAAAATTCTTTCACAAGGCTTAAAAACAAGGGGATCAGGCCCAAGGCGAGGAGCGAGGAAATGATCGCACTCACGACACCGAGGAAGATGAGCTGGTAGAGATAGAGAAGCAGAGCTTTGTTATGCGTGAGACCAAGGCTGATCAAGACCGCTAGAGATGAACTGCGACGATCGAAATAATCGCGATAGAGATAAGCTGCACCGATCCCCGCCAGTGAGAAGGCAACGAGTGCCACGAGACCAAGGTAATCGGAAAGATAGTTGAGCATGCGCCCGTTATCCTGTCCGGCCTCCTGATAGCTCCGCACCCGGATCGAAGGATCGGGGATCGCCGATTTCAACTCTTTGAGTTGAGCCTGAATATCGATTCCTGGAGGCAGTTGATAGAGCATCGAGTGGGTGGCGGTGTTGCCGATGGCCATAAGGCCTGTAGCCGGCAGGTATTTGGCGTTCATATAGACTCTTGGAGCCATGCCTGCGCCAACGGATGTTGCAGTGTCTTCCTTGAC
>SEDW01001257.1 GCA_004193325.1 Pseudomonadota bacterium
CGAGATTTAGCAAGTCAGAAATTTTGGGGTTTTGATAAAAACGATTTTAACTGTATGATAATTCAACTAATTAATTTCTAGGTAATAGCTTGGCTCAATCAGGTAGTGACACAAGACAGCGTATTCTCAAAGCAGCATTAACCCACTTTGCTGTGTCCGGGTACCATGGCGTCTCGGTTCCTTCGATTGCCAAAGATGCGAACGTTTCGATTGGATCTCTCTACAATCATTTCGAAAGCAAAGATGCTCTCGTCAATACTCTCTACTTCGAGTGGAAAACTGTTCTCAAGCGCTACTACATAGAGGGTTATCCCGCCGAAGCAAGCATTCGTGAGCAGTTCAATTTCATTTGGTTCAAACTGCATTCTTATGCCGACGATCATCCCGAGGCCTTTCGATTTATCGAAAACCATATGCATGGGCATTATCTTCAAAAACATTGTTTCGAACTTGAAGAAGAGATCTTTGAGATTGGACGGATGTTTGTCAGAGCCGGCCAAGAGCAGGGGGCAATAGCCTCATGTTCCCCGCAGATCGTCGTATCGATCTTCTTCGGAGCTTTCGTTCAATACTTCAAAGATTGCAATGCTGGACGAGCAACCTGGAATCTGGAAACTAGCCTCTTCATCAAAGAAGCTTGCTGGAAGGGCTTCAGCACTTCCCCTTGAAAAATGACTCTCTCTCAATAGCCCGCCTTACCTCAAACCATCCTCGATCATGAGCTTTGCAAGCAGACTCAAGCTTTCTTCGACATGCGGATCTGATCTCATAATGAAACGAAAATTATCGCTGCCAATGTCCTGACAAAAATTCAGGCGACGAGCGTCCTTTCGCTTTAGAGCATCCCTCGCGAGATAGAGTGGGACCACCCCAACTCCATGTCCCTCTAGAATGGCTTCGGTCATCAGCACGGTCGAGCCCAAAAACCAAACATCGCGAAACTGCATTTGCTCGCGATCCACCGTTTGAAGGTAATTCTGAAACGGAAACGATCGGTCGTATTCGATGAGCACATGATTCTGTAAATCAGCATGGGTTTTGATTTTCGCAGAAATTTTGCTGCTCGCGATCAGCACATACTCTTCTTTCGCTAACTCGATGGAGCGAAAGTCTTTCACTGTGAGAGGCGCCGA
>SEDW01000243.1 GCA_004193325.1 Pseudomonadota bacterium
GTCGCCTGAAAAGGACTCTTTTGACCTCGCCAGGGCGTATATGCCGTAGTGTAGAAGGTTTTCGCGGTCAAATGAATGAAGCGCCTCCGACTTTGCCGGAGACGCTAATTTTCTTTTGGATTCGTCGCTAGAATTTAGACCACGACCTGAGCTTCTTCACCATTCCACTCAACGCCATCCATCATGCAGGCCGTCAGCGATATCTTGCGCGTCCAGGACAAATAAAAGAGATAACCGTAACAGATCAGCTGATAGAGCGCAGGACCCGGATCTCGCCAGGAGAACATCACGTCACGCGCCCCGGCGATATCGAAGATCTTCTGTTTGAAATTTTTCTGACTGCGGAAGACGCTCGGCAGCGCTCCCAGCATTCCGAGAGTGATCTGAGCCTTCTGTCTCTGACTCAGGGCTGGTAGAGGACGAGTCGGATCCTGGATCGCGTAGCCCATCATTGCCGGCTCGAAGAGATGAACTCCGCTGGTCGGTCTTGGATTGCACTCGATCGCAGCAACTTCGCCTTCAGCATTCAAAATGAAATCCATGGATATCATTCCGTGATAACCGGTGGCGGCCACAAATTTTTCCACCCAAAGACGGATCGCTTTATCATCGATCTGCCGGAACACAACCCCGACTGACCCAAGAATGACTGATGGTCGATAGACGAGGTGAGCTCCGACTTTGCCGTTATGTACGATCGTGCAGGAGCAAAGCGTTTCGCCTGCAAGCTTTTCCTGAAGGAGCCAGGAGCCATCGGCTAGAGCGCCATAATCTTTGGGATGCACACCAGCTTTGGCAAATATCACGCCCTGGCCCGCTCTCGAGAAGACTTGCTTCAGGATATAATCCTTCTGGCAGTAGTCCGGTATTTTTCCCTCATCTTCATAGAGCATGGATTGAGGAACAGCGAGACCGAGACCGGCCGCCATCTCAATAAATTTTTGTTTGTGATGCACGGCAAAGAGTAGATCCGTTTCAGGAAAAAAGACTTCGCAATGCTCCTTTAATTCTGGAGCAAGACGAGCAAGATGGAAAACATCCTCGCTCGCTGGAACGATAAGATCGATGCGCTCGCGCTTGACGATATCGAGAATCTCTTCACGATAGCGGGCAAAATTGAAGCGGGGTGACGCGATGTGATAACTCTTCGAAACTGAGCGTGAACCCTGACAGATATGGGCCGGATGACTATCGGCAGAAATCACCGTTGCACCCGTTTTAGCAAGCGCACGACAAATTTCCAAAGCAGCAGGCAGACGGCCTGCAGTTACCAAAACCCTCTTTGACATGAATTCATCCTTAAATTCGAACGGTGATCAGGACAATACCTCGTCCCTTTTTCAACTTGGATTAAATCAAAGCCAGATCAATGTAAATCTTCTGTGAAGGCAAAGGCAATTCGGCTCTGAGAGATTTTGAATCTGTCTCTCGGGAAAGACGATTCTTTGCATGCTTTAAACGAAAAGCTTCTTTAGGATAATGCGAGTAAACGTGCATCGGTTCTTTTAGTTTAAAAATGCCTGAGATCGATGACCGTAGAGGATCGCGTTCATTCACCCCAAAGATCAGGAATTGTTTCTTTCCATCCTGTCTGGTCTTTCTCAAAGCAAATCGTACGAGCGATTTCAGTGCCGCGGGCTCATCCTTGCGGAAAGCCATCCAGCGAAGATAGGAAAAATGCAGGGAACGGCCCGCTTTGGGCAGTGGCGGCATCTTCCAGAGAAGCCCCATAAAGGCGAGGAGTCTGACGAAAAACTTTAGAATGCGAGAATAACGCAGAACGATTGTTTTACGCAATGCCGATTGATCCCAGAGACCAAGGCAGGCAGAAATTTCGCCTCTTTCGTTAATCGCAAGAAGAACATGGGAGAGATTGAAAGAAGAGTGTTTTTGCGTCGCCGCCACGAGCCATTCCAGACTAAAGTTCGGTGCGCCTTTCACATTTCGATAAAAGTCCTGAAGCAGTCGGGAAAGAGCCGGCAGGTCCCTTTCGTTCGCTTGGCGATAGGTCCAATCTTTGGAAATCTTGTAATTTATCACCGGCAAAAGTTTAAACATCGTCACATGCGCTTCGCTCTGTATATGCATCTCATTCCGAAGAAGCGTATTTGCTCGACTCGGAGCGGCATTGCTTTTCAGGATTTCAACCACTCCTCTTTGAAAATTGCCGCGCTTAAGGAGGTCGCTGTAGATCTGAATCATTTTCGCCGTAACACGCGTCCGTCTCACGCCTGGATGAATTCTGAGATCCCCAAAATGCAAAACCTTGATCGTACGTCCATCCAGTTCTTCACTGCGTTCAATGAAGACTGCGGAAGCCACAAGATCGCCCTGTAGCGATTCGGCGACCCATACATGGCTGCGTTCGCCCTGTTGCCTCGTCATGGCAAAAAAATCGGGATAACGATCGGTGTACATTTGCAGTCGCCCGCGACTTGGGCAGTGGCGGGCTAATTCGATGAGCCGGTCGTTATCTTCCAAACCGGCTTCGCGGATACGGAACGGCACAGTCATAAAGCCTCCGGGGCCGGTATCTCACTGAAATCTCTCGAGGGTGTTTCCTCTATTTATTCAACTCGCCGCCCGACTTGTCAAACGGGAAGAGTGAAAGGCGCTCTTGACCGAGGTTTAGGAAAATTATTGGCCTTGGCAGGAAACCCTCAAATCGGGTGACTTCAAGGGCCAGACTCACTGCTTGTCAATTGACATGCTGGCAGGCAATCGATAGAATCCGGTCAAGCTCTCAAGCAGGAAGAATCGCTCGCTATGAATCTTCATTTTTCCCGATCATTAAAGCTAATTCTAGTCGTTCTGTGGCTCACGCCAACAGCATGGGCGCTGGATTTTAATCGCTATCATGATCAAGATGAGATCGCAGCCTACCTCCGCACCGAAGCTCTTAACAACCCGGAATTAGTGAAATTTGACATCCTTGGTAAGTCCCAGCAGGGCCGGGAAGTCGCCGTCGTCACAATCAGCAAAAATATTTCTTCCGAAGCACCGGCCGTTTATTTCAATGGCACGCACCACGGCAACGAACGCGCTTCGACCGAAACGGTGCTTGGCCTTATCGATTTCCTCGTTCGCGAGCAGAACACTCCAGCAGTCGATCGACTCCTCCGCCGCTATCGCATTATTCTTCAGCCAATGGTCAATCCTGACGGCCATGCCCTTAATCTACGCACGGATTCCCGCGGTATCGATCCGAACCGTGACTATGCGACGCCAAACAAACCGGAAAAGGACGCTTTTCAGATCGTCGAAACCCGTCTTGTCCGCGACCTGATGCTCAAAGAAAAGGTCGTCGCTTCCGCAGCGTTTCACTCGGGCCTTGAAGCGGTTCTATGGCCTTGGTGCCACACACCGACTTTGAGTCAGCACGATCCGATCTTCCGCACTCTCGCCGGAACCGTGGCCAAGACGATGGATCTCAACCGTACTTCGCAGTCTTACTACGACTATCAAACCGATGGTGAGTACATAGACTTTGCCTATATGCGTCACGGCACCTATGCCCTTACCTTCGAAGTCGCGACTGAAGCCACGCCTGCAGCGAATCGTCTCGATTCGGTTGTCAAACGCGCGGTTCGCGGCTCTCTCGCATTCCTACGTTCTGTGGACCAGGTGCTTTCGACACCTGAACCGCGCAGCCCCGCTCTCAGTGGCGAAATTCAAGCCAGCCTCTAAATTCTAGTCAAATCAGCTTTTTATCGTTAGAATCTTGGCAAACCGTCTCGACTTGCGGCCTTGCGAACTCGCGCCGCGTCTAAGGAAAGGAAGAGCCAAGAGTGCCTACTCAATCGTGGGGTCGTATCAATGGCCAAGAGAAAGATTCTAAGTCTCTGCACTGGCGCAAGGATGCCGCGAAACTTCCTCAGTGGGAAGGTCACGTTCTACCATTTGGTTTAGGACGCAGTTACGGCGACAGCTGCCTCATCGATGGCGGCACTCTGATCCGTATGCAGGACCTCAATAAGCTTCGGCACTTCGATGCGGCCACTGGACGCCTCAGTTGCGAGGCGGGGTTGAGCATCGCCGACTTATTAAAATTTTCTGTGCCTAAGGGCTGGATGATTCCAGTTACTCCTGGAACCAAATATGTGACGCTCGGCGGCGCGATTGCCAACGATGTTCACGGTAAAAACCATCACCTCCGCGGCACCATCGGCTGCCACATCCTTGAAATTGAACTGATGCGAAGTAACGGTGAACACCTCCTTTGCTCTCTGCAAAACGAAGAAGCCCTCTTCCGTGCGACGATCGGCGGACTTGGGCTCACCGGCATCATCCTCTCCTGCACCATTCAGCTCATGCCGATTGAATCCGCCTGGATCGATGCGGAAATGATCAAAATGAAAAATCTCGAAGAATTTTTTGAGATCGATAACACCTCCGATAAAGACTATGAGTACACGGTTGCCTGGATCGACTGCATGGCGACCGGCGAAAACCGTGGCCGCGGCATATTCATTCGTGGCAATCACGCGCGTGGCGGTGATATTCGCCGCGATTTCAAAAAGCAAAAGGGCGAGATTATACGGATGCCGATCGATGCTCCGGGCTTCAGTCTCAATAAGCTCTCGGTGAAGGCCTTTAACTTTGCCTACTACAATAAACAGTTTTCCAAATTAAAAATGATCCGCCAGGGTTTCGATCCCTTCTTTTATCCTCTGGATTCAGTCGGGGAATGGAACCGAATCTACGGGAAACAAGGCTTTCTGCAGTATCAGTGCATTATCCCGACGCATCGAACCGACGATCTGAAACAGCTCTTTGATGTCATCGCCAAATCCGGCCAGGGCTCCTTTCTCGCGGTATTGAAGCGCTTTGGAACAATGAAGTCTCCAGGCCTCATGTCTTTTCCTCAACCAGGCTACACACTCGCCCTTGATTTCAAAAACCTCGGTAATAAATCAGCCGCTCTTTTTGCCGAACTCGACAAAATCGTGCTTCGCTCAGGAGGCCGCCTTTATCCTGCAAAAGACGCGTTAATGAGCGCATTGACCTTTCAGACCTCCTATCCCCAGTGGCAGGAATTTGAGAAGTTTATCGACCCGCGCTTCACGTCCATGTTTTGGGAGAGGGTGAGTACACGTGTCTAATCAATCGATCAAATCCAATCAAGAAAATGAGATATCCGTGGCGAGCAAACAGAAGGGTAAATCCGGCGACGACAAAGACAAGGCAAAGACTCCCCATCACGTGATGATATTCGGAGCCAGCTCCGGCATCGCAATGGAGTTTGCCAAGCCATTTGCCGAGCGTAAAGCCCGCTTCACTCTCATCGCCCGAGACGAAGACAAGCTCAAGGATATCAGCGCAGACCTCTACACCCGCGGCGCTAAAAATGTTGCGATCGTCACCTACTCCCTCGATGCCCTTGAAGGCAGCTTTGATGCAACTCGCGAAATTATCAAACAGACCGAAGCCCCTGACACCGTGCTCATCGCTCACGGCATTCTCGGGGATAACGATTCTTTGATGAAATCGCCGGCGGAGATGGATCAACT
>SEDW01000244.1 GCA_004193325.1 Pseudomonadota bacterium
TCCGTCACGCATGTAGATCACCCGATCGAAGCGTTCCAAATGATGGAGCCTGTGAGTCACAACGATCTTGGCCTTGTCCTTCCACCTCCCAAAGAGCAGGCGATCCATCAACTGATCTTCGGTGTGGAAATCGACCGCCGAGAGGGGATCGTCGAGCAAAAGAAGATCCGGGTCACGCATTGCAGCCCGCGCAAGGTTTAGCCTTTGCTTCTGCCCACCCGAGAGGTTTATGCCCTGCTCGCCGATCTCGGCGCTTAAACCGCCGTTCAGGACTTCCAGATCCTTATCGAGACTCGTGGCCCAGATAATGCTCTTCCATTCGTCCTCGTCCCGCTCCGGACTTCCCAGTAGGATGTTTTCCCGAAGACTCCCATTCATGATCAAAGCTTCCTGGGGCACCAGGGCCAGTTCGGGCCTTGTACCAGGCTCTAAGCCTACCCAGGACATCGTGCCCTGAACCCTTGGGATCTCCTCCAAGATACTCAGAAGAAGAGTCGTTTTGCCGGATCCGACTGCCCCGACCACGGCGATGGATTCTCCCGGCATGAGCTTAAAATTAATATGTTTGAGCGAATCCTTATCATCGTCTTCATAGCGAAAGGCAGCATTCTCAAAATGAAGTTCAAATCCCTCTTTGAATTTTTCTTCAGATCGAACAGACGTCGCCATGGTATCCGCTAAGATCTCCTCCTTCAAAAATGAGGAAATGCGGCTAGCACTCACGCGAGCGGACGACAGGATCGAAACGATTTCGCTGATGGCACCAATGGATCCGTCCAGTAATCCAAATATCGCCAAGGCAGAAAAAAGCGTTGCTGCATCGAGCTCCCTGCCGAGAGCGATAGCGCTAAGAAACGACACAATGCCGACGGTCAAACTTCCAACGAAATAGATGATGAGACCGAGAGCGATGTTTTTGAACTGCTTTCGCCGGGTAGATATTTCCAAAGCTCTTACTTCGGAAACCTCCCTCTGCATATCCTTTTCCCAGGCAAAGTATTTTACAATACGAATCCCTGATAAAATTTGAGACATGAGCGAGACACGACTGTCTCTATGCCCCATAATTTTGTCGTCCAAAATCATGTAACTCTTCGCCACTTTTCTGGCGACTGGCATAAAAATGATAAGAGTCAAAAGTCCGAACAGTCCCGCCAGTCCCAGGAGATTGATGAGCATCGCGCCCGCACACAGAATGATGAAGACCCTGATAATCAGTTCGATGCCCTCAAAAATGGCAAAGCTGACGATATCGGTGTCGGTCCCGATGAGATTGACTATGTCTCCCGTCGGACGATTCATACGTGCTTTACGAGTGAGACGCAGACCCTGTTTGAAAATCTTCATATTCAATGAACTGACGACCGTCTGCATGATGCGCAGGCAATGATGAAAGTAGTGATGTTGAAAGAGCCCGGTGGAAGCCCCTGTCAGACAGAGAAACAGTCCTGCGATCAGCCCTTGGCTAAAAGGGATCTCTCCCTTTCCTGCCTGACTCACATAGTCCACGAGCGAGAAGACCAGCAAGGGTCCGGAAAGGACGCAGAGTGCATAAGCGAAGGCCAAGAGCATCGCTCGGAAGATCTCAGCTTTCAATATAGAGATGAGCCCCCAGAGCAGACCATCGCCTGTGTCGAACTTAAGATTATCGAAGCGCTTGCCAAGACGTGAGGGATCGCCTTGTGCATGAAGCAGAGGCATATCGTCAGGCTCTAAGGAGATTTATTTTGTTATGATAGGAGTCATGTGTAAGGGAAAATAGCAGAAAATACGAAGAGTAAAGGATGAGAGTCAGCCCAAACCAATCGCGTCCTTCGTCACTGCCCCAGACATTCCGGCATTTTCCATAAATGGGACATTGGTAATTTGCATCATAAGCCGGCTCCTTTCGTGGGGAAGATTGAAGTCTTCAGTTTGAGAGATCTTATTAGTATCTCATTTTGTTTCGTTTAAGCAATCAATTATTTAAAGGACGGAAGGTCCTGAATCATAGATTCGAATGTCATCGAGCAAAGTTCCGAAGCCATTCGAAAAACCAGTTTCTTCAAAATCAATCCGTAAAGCATTCGCATCAAATGTGTGAACGATCAAAAAAGCATCCATTCGTCTTGATTGATCTCCTGATCGAAGCGGACTGTTCTGCTCTAAGTCCTTCGCATACATCCACAGCGTGTTTTGCGTTCACAAGGCAGCGTTGCGTTTACCAAACAAATATGCCTAAATGACTCATTTAGGGTTCGCATCCTTTAGTGGAAAGAAGGGTTTTGAGGATCGCTCAATATCTGCTATTTTTCTCTGGCAGCGGAACGCAAACACTCCTCCCTTTCCTCTTGCCCACGACAGCCAGGTAGCGCCGCTAAGATAGCGCCGTAGTCGGTCTTCATTCGCGTGGCCATAAGGGACTTTTTTACTAAGGAAACAAGCGTGGAAGCGACAATCGACGCATCGCCCTTTGTGCATTTGCATGTCCACAGTGAGTATTCGCTCCTGGATGGCGCTATTCGCATTGCAGACCTTGTAAAAAAGGCCAAGAAGCTTGGTCATACAGCCGTTGCCCTTACGGATCACGGCAACATGTTTGGCGCCATTGAGTTTTACTCGAAATGCAAAGACAACGGGATCAAACCAATCCTTGGGTCTGAAATATATTACGAAGGCGCCACCAGTTCCACAAAGCTGACGGAAGAGGGATTTGCTCCGCTGCGTCCCGCCGATGCCTATCACCTCGTGGTGCTCGCCAAATCGCTCAAGGGCTATTACAGTCTTTGCCGCATTGTCAGCGCTCCTTATAACGATCCCCGTACACCAGTACCGGTTGTTCGGCATGATGTTTTAAAAAGTAATGTCGAGGATCTCGTCGCTCTCTCGAGCTGTCTCAGAGGAGAGTTTGCAGCCTTAGTCGAATTGATCGCTGCGCAGGCAGGCGATTTTCTCGAAAATTTGAAGAACCCTCAGGAGGAATTCAAGCCGCTCGTTACAGCCCTGGATCACCACGTTGCCGAGATGTTCGCCATCTTCGGTGAGGGCAACTACTATATCGAGCTGATTGATAACAATCTTCCTCAGCAAAAGCGCATGCTGCCCCTCCTGGTCGCAGCCGCCCGTCACTACAATCTTCCGATCGTGGCGACGGCCGACAGTCATTACCTCAATCCTGATGATCAGGAAGCGCATGCTGTTCTCACCGCTATCAAAAACGATTTGAAAATGAGCGACATTCGTGGCCGGATTCAGACAACTGAATTCCACATGCTTACGGATGAAGAGTTTCAACTTCGTTTTCACGATTGGCCTGAGGCGCTTGCGAATCAGAAAGTGGTCGCGGAGTCCTGCAAACTTGAATTCAAGTTTGGGGAATATTTCCTCCCACGCTTCAGTCTGCCAAGTGGTGAAACTGAGCCGGATGCTTTGCGCCGCCTGTCCAAAGAGGGCCTCGAAGATCGTCTCGTCTACCTCAGAAAGCTTTACGGGAAGTCTCACGACCAGGAAAAAGAAGCCGATTACTGGCGCCGCCTGGAATACGAAGTCGAAGTCATCATCTCGATGGGTTTTCCAGGTTACTTCCTTATCGTTCAGGACTTTATCAACTGGGCGAAGGACAATGATATTCCGGTAGGCCCCGGTCGAGGTTCGGGTGCAGGTTCAGTTGTCGCGTACGCTCTCAAGATTACAGACATCGATCCTTTGCGCTTCAATCTCATCTTCGAACGTTTCCTTAACCCGGAACGTATTTCGATGCCCGACTTTGACGTCGACTTTTGTCAGGAGAAGCGTGACCAGGTTATTCGCTATGTAACAAACAAATACAGCCCCGAGAACGTGGCCCAGATTACCACCTTCGGTAAGATGAAGGCGAAAGCCGCGCTTCGCGACGTGGGCCGTGTGTTACAGATTGGTTTCACCCGGGTCGACCGTATTGCCAAGCTCATTCCTAACGAGCTTGAGATCACTCTCAAGGATGCTTTGGAAAAAGAGCCTCGCATCCTCGAAGAGGCCAAACGCGACGACAACATTCAAAAAATGCTGGATCTTGCCCTCAAGATCGAAGGCATGAGTCGCCACACCTCGGTGCACGCCGCAGGTGTCGTCATTGCCGAAGGCGGTATGCACAACCTCGTCCCTACCTACAAGGACGAGAGTGGCCAGCTCATCACCCAGTACGAAATGAAAAACGCCGAAAAAGTCGGACTCGTAAAATTCGACTTTTTGGGTCTTAAGACTCTGACCGTGATCGACAAAGCCGTGAAACTGATTCGCGGCAGCAAAGATGCAAAGTTCGACATCACGATGATCGACCTTGAGCGCAAAGAGGTTTACGAGATTTTGCAGGCTGCGCAGTCAGTTGGTATTTTCCAGCTTGAAGGCTCCGGTATGCAATCCCTTCTCAAGAAGCTAAAACCCAGTCGCTTCGAGGATATCATCGCGGTCGTGGCGCTCTTCCGTCCGGGTCCGTTGGGATCCGGCATGGTCGATGACTTTATCGAACGTAAGCACGGTCGTCAGGATATCGTTTACGAACATCCCTCACTGGCTGAAATTCTGTCCGACACCTACGGAATTATTCTCTACCAGGAACAGGTGCAGAAAATCGCGGCGATTCTCGCCAACTATTCTCTTGGTGAAGCGGATTTGCTTCGCCGAGCGATGGGTAAGAAAAAGCCCGAGGAAATGGCCAAACAAAAGGCGCGTTTCATCTCGGGTTCCAAAGAAAATAACGTCGACGACAAAGTCGCTGATGATCTCTTCGAACTTATGGCAAAGTTTGCTGCCTACGGCTTTAACAAGAGTCACTCGGCGGCCTACGGTCTCGTCAGTTATCAGACAGCCTATCTAAAGACCTTCTTCACCGAACAGTTCATGGCCGCGATCATGACCTGCGATTTGGATAACACCGAAAAGCTCGTTCGCTACACCGAAGAATGTCGCCGCCTTCGCTTCAAGATTATGCCGCCAAACATCAACCGCAGCTTTTTGCAGTTTGATGTGCCTCGCGCCAAAGCCATTGGTTACGGCCTGGCCGCTATCAAGGGCATTGGTGGAACTTCGATCGAAGCGATGATTGCTGATCGCGAGGCCAACGGTCCCTTCAATTCTCTGACGGAGTTCGCAAAGCGAATCGATTTGCATAAGCTCGGCAAAAAGACTCTGGAGCTTTTGATTCAAGCCGGAGCCCTCGACGGTTTCAAACTCAATCGCGCCGTGCTCACGCAGATTCTCCCTGAGATGGTCAAGTTTAGCGAAAGTAATCACAGCGCGAAAAAACAGGGACAACGTCTCCTGTTTGACGATTTCGATGAAGTCGGTGACACCACCGAGATAGCCGACTGGGAAAAGGATGCGGCCAAACTCGTCGTTCCCTATTCAAGAATCGACTGGCTTCTGAAGGAAAGAAAACTTCTCGGCGTGTTCCTCACCGGACATCCGACTGAGATCTATCCTCTCGATGGCAAACGCTTCTCGCAGGTCAAACTCAAGGATATTGACAAAAACATCGGGAAGAAAGGCCTTTTCTGTATGGCCTTCCTTGGCGATCATCGCGAACGTCTGACTAAATCCGGCAAGCGCATGACCTACTTCAATCTCGAGGACGAGACCGGATCTTACGAGGCCGTGGGCTTTGAGAAGGACATACCCGAGGAGAAGCCTCCAGCCGGCTCGATGGTTGTCGTTCAGCTGTCGGTGCAGATGGGCTTTGATGGCCAGGGCGTGAACGTGCGCGTGGAAAACATTCAAACGCTCGAACAGGCTCGAAAATCTGTCATCAAGAAAGCCGTGTTGCAGATCAAGAGCAACACATCTCCTGATGCGGAGACACTTGAGCGTCAGATGAAGCTCATCGGCGCCGTCAAGGAGCTGGTTCAAGCGAATCCAGGATCCACCGCGCTCTCGCTTGAGCTGGCCTTTGAAAAGGCCCAGGTCAAGATCCGGCCGAATACCGGTGGAATAAATCTCACGGATCCGGTCTGCCAGAAGCTTTTTGCGTTACAATCCGAAGGACTCTCGCTTCAGTACTGATTGAGAAACAGGGGATGGAATGAATGTAGCTGGACAGGATTGGAAGAAGCTGGCGGTAGCCTTTTCTTTTGCCCTCTTGGTGCTCCTTTGCAGCGGGCTCCTCCTCCTCACGCCTCCCGTCTGGCAACTGAAGAAAGGTCCGATTGAAATCATGCGCTGGCCCAAGTCCGGAGCGCAGGTCTTCGTGGTCGGACCCGAAACACCGCACTGGACCCCCATTCATAAAGTATCCAAACACGTAATCAATGCCATCATGGTCTCCGAGGATGCTCGCTACTTTGAACACGGAGGCCTTGACTGGCGCGAAATTCAACGTAGCGTTGAATTCAACATGGAACAAAAACGCTACGCCCGAGGCGCGTCTACGATCACGCAGCAGGTTGTGAAAATGGCTTTTCTCAATCCTCAGAAAAACCTCTTCCGCAAATTCCGTGAGGCTCTCGGGGCAGTGCTTTTGGAAGCCATACTCTCGAAAGATGAAATCCTCGAGTGGTACATCAATCTCGTCGAATTCGGTGATGGGGTTTTTGGCATTCAGGCAGCAGCGAGACATTTCTTTCAGACCACTCCCGAACTGCTGACGATTCAGGACGGCGCAAACCTTGCTCTGGTTATTCCGAGCCCTAACAACTGGTCCAAGGGTCTTCGCCAGAAAAAGCTCACCCCCTTTGGTCACCAACGTTATGCCAAGATCATCGAGGAGATGTATAACCTCGGCTTTATCACACCCGCTCTGCAAAGAAGTGCTCTCGCCACGGGTGATTTCGGTCGACCGGTCAAGAGTTATGAGCCCAAAGAAGGGGATTTGGACGAAAAGATCGACCTCTATCCCGACCTTCATGAAAGGGCCGCTCCACCGCCTGCCGCTAAAAAAGCTGTCGTCCCTCATTCCAAAAAACATCATCCCTGATGGGAAGCGCCTTATGTCGATCAAACTCAAGATCCTAAAGACCTGGATAAATAACGATTACACGATTATATTTCAGACCTCGATCATCG
>SEDW01001258.1 GCA_004193325.1 Pseudomonadota bacterium
TTGCCGCTCGACTTCGACTTGTCACTCATCATGTGCCTCGTGCCTATTGAAAATGTTTGGATCCTGGATCTGACGCATTGAGAATCTCTATAAAATCAGCTCAGTATTGATCTGCTATCGGTAAAAACGGCTTAAAACTTGAGCCGTTTTCAAATGAAAACGAAAATTTCAGTGCTTTGGCTCAGTTAGATTCTTCCCCAAGGAAAGATTCGGTTGATTTTAGGATTCGCGTGACTTTTGCCAAACATAGACGCTATATAAAAATTCTGGGGCCTTCTGAGTATTTCTTTGCAAGCCTTCTACAGGATTCTTCCTGGTTTCTTCGACACAGATAATTTTTTTAGAAAAAATAGGCGGCCGCAAATAGGCTCCCAGAGCCAAATCAGTTTTCAGCTGGGGAAAAGGACCTAAACCAATCTTGTCGCTCTGAAACGCTTAGCCTATGATGCATTTTGTCTCCTCTTTTATAGGCGGGAATATCATGGAATCTCAAAGTCTCGCGCTCGTTGGTATCGTGCAAAGATTGTCTCAATGCAAGACTCTCGAAGACATTATCGCGATTGTCAGAAGCGCTGCCCGCCAGCTCGCTCAATCGGATGGGGCGACCTTTGTGCTCAAGGAGAATGATCTTTGTCACTACGTTGATGAGGATGCGCTCTCACCTCTCTTTGCCGGCAAACATTTTCCTGCGGATATCTGTGTCAGCGGCGCGGCGATGAAAAGCGGTGAGGTCATTGTTATTCCCGACATCTACACGGATGCACGGATTCCGATCGATATCTATCGCCCAACCTTTGTCAAAAGCATGTGCATGGTTCCCATTCGATCCGAAGCGCCCATTGGGGCGATCGGCACCTATTGGAAAGACGAACATACAGCGACCCCTTTGGAGCAGGAATACCTCAAAGCTCTGGCCGATTCCACGTCGATCGCCATTCAGAATGTTTCACTGCAGACTGAGCTACAGCTTCGCCTTCTGCAGGTCGAACGCCTGAGCAATATCAAAGATGAATTTCTGAGAAATCTCAGCCATGAACTTCGCACACCATTGAATGTGATACTCGGCTGGACCCAGATCCTTGACGAGGACGCGACAGCGGAAGAAGTCCAGGAAGGCATTTCGATCATCAA
>SEDW01001259.1 GCA_004193325.1 Pseudomonadota bacterium
CATCGCGGGATCGGCTTTGCGCGCAGCGCACGGCGGAAATCGTTATGATTTGGAATTTATGCTTGATGAAAATTCTAAGGTCCTGATCAAGCAAGGTCGTCCTCTTTAACTCCTGGAGTGGTTTATGAAAGTGAAGTCTTCGCAGTTTGTGATTCCGATGCTCGCGCTGCTGCCTCTGTTGGGCTGCCGTACGAACGCCAGTAATTCCAAGGTAAAAAATCTCGACTACGATTTCGAGAACAAAAACGTCCCGGGCCTTACCTGTGACAAACCAGGCGCTATCCCGAACTTTATGACCCTTAGCGCTGTGGCGAAGTTGCCGACATTCAACGACATCGGTTTTCCGGTCAAAGATGAGATCACTGTTGTGGCTCCGAGCGACAACCGTAACATTCGCCTAGGTCTTTGTGTGCTGGATGATACCGTCGAACTCAAGAACGTTGTCTACTTCGAGACGGATGGATCCAGTGCGGTTTTGGATGTCGTGCCGAGCTCCAAGATCAATGGTCTCTATGAAATGTATTACGGCGAGGAATACGCTGGTCTTGATATCCAGATTCCTTTTGAGAGCGTGTCGTTCATGGGCGGGCGCAAAAGTCCTTCTTCCGATGTCCTATACATCAAAGGGAGCGACAAGCTCGGCGGCGCATCGTATGTGACGATTGGAGTGGATGAAGACAAGGTTCAAAGCGTGTCTCCTGGCACAACTGTTGTTTTCGGTAAGTTCGCGCAGAGCAAGGGGACGGTTACCAACAAGTGTTCGGGCAAAGATCCAATCACAGGTAGCTTTACGATCGGCACAGCGAAGATCGATTGGAAGGGCTGCACAGGCGGCTTTGGAACGAGCGGCGATATTCGTGAGAGCTGGCATGAAGTGACGATCACCGACAGTTCAAAAGACTTGGCAGCTGCCAATCGCGGCAAAGCCTTTACACTCGATCTGACAAGCGAAGAAGCCAAGACTCGCTACATTCGTCCAGGCGCTCACCACGGTACCTGCGATAGCTTCTCGATCAAGTTTGATCACGCGACCTACGGAGTGACTTCCGACGTGGCGAGCACAGGCTGGGAAGCCAGCTGTGAGAAACCGGCGGCTGGGGCATTGCCAAGAGCGAAGGGTCAGGATCCAGG
>SEDW01001260.1 GCA_004193325.1 Pseudomonadota bacterium
CCTCTAGAGCGTTCTCAGCAATCCAGCCCACGGCCCCAAACCAGATGAGGCTCCCGTAAAGAATCGTCACCGCGGTGCTCGATTTCTCCTTCGTGTCGGTCGACCTGTGAAAGGCGAGGTAGCGAAGGGCCAGCAGCGGGAGGCTGATCAAGGGCAACAATGCCGGGATATAGCCGCGCCCAACCAATAGCGCGCCCGTCGGCGCCGCGATTAAAAGAAAGAGCGTGATGACAAACGAGAGATCGAGGCGAAGCCATGTGGCTTTAGTCTGAGGCAGACTCGCGAGAAAGATTTGATAGTCCTCCCGCAGCTTATTGAAAGTGGCAAAATACGCCGCCGGCAAAAGGCTGAGAAAGCCATTGATAACGGTGTAGACATAGACCTTTTGCCCGAGGCCTATGTTTTGTTTCATCACCATATAGAGCAGTCCGCCGGCTGCAGTCCCGCCTAATAAAGCGTAGAGCAGAAGGGCTGGTTTTCGAAGGCTGTACGAGAGCTGTAGAATCCATGCGGCAGGCATCCTCTTCAATAGCTTCGCCCGAAGCTGAAAATTCCGAACCTTGGAAAGAAGCGAAAGGGCAAACTCCTGCCCTGATCCCGGGCCAAGCGGCCTTCGCATCATCGCCCAATAAGACAGACCCAAATTTAAAAATATCGTGGGAAGAAAATACCCGGTACCGCGACTCATCACGAGACCGAGTCCGAGCAAAATACCGACGGGCAGACTCATCCAGCGCGATTCAGCAAATTGAATTTGGCAGAGGAGCAAAGTCAGGTAAAGATTCAACGCTATGAGGATCCCGAGCAGAAAGACCGGAGGATTAGACAAAAGCGTCGATAGGCCAAATCCCGTGAAAAGAAGAATCACGCTATTCATCAGGGTCAAATTAATTCCGCGAACCGCCCTCTCCCATGACATCGGCAGGGGCAGACTTTGCGCGAAGTATTGCACCCTGCCTCCAACGAGACTCCGCTTGGTAACGAGGACTGCAATCAAAGCATAAATCTGGAAGAGGACGAGGACGACAAGATCATATTTCGACCAGGGCCGATTCACAAAGAGATTGCCAATCGCGGCATTGACGGCCGGCGTGTCATTGCCAAGAGCTATCGAATAGGCGATAAAAAAG
>SEDW01001261.1 GCA_004193325.1 Pseudomonadota bacterium
GAAAAACTCATCGAAAACCTGAGCCAATATACGAACTGCCAGGACCTGGTCGAAAACAAGGGCCACACCTTCGGCGCTGAACTCAGTGATGCAGAAAAAACCGCACTCATCCAGTACATGAAAAACTTTTGAATGAGGAATCTATCCGTGAAATTTTTAAGTTCGATTCTTCTCACCGTCATTTTCTTCTCCTCCGGCTTGTCCCTGGCAGAAGAATTACGCTTTGATGATCTCTTCGTCCTATCCGAAGCGGAACGATCGACCTACACCGTCGACAGCATCAAAAAGCTCGATCAGGAAGGCCTCGATATCCTCTACGCCCAGCTCGAAGCTGGTGCTTTGCCGAACGCGGATTATAGCGGCACGGTAATATTCGACAGCAGCGAGAGCAATGAGATCGAACGCATCCTGGCCATCATTTCACCGACAGGATTTCTTGAGAGTCTGATTAAGAAACTGGGCGTCTCGCTGTGGAAAAAAAAGATCTTCGATCCCGCGAATCGCTCCATGACCAACCGCATTCTTCTCCTCAAACAGTATCCCGCGCACATGTACTGCGGCATTAGTCTGGTCGATACGCGTCGCGAGTCCATCATTCTCGATTATAATTTTGCAGACAGCTTGCCAAGCTATGTTCCGCTGGTGGACTGGGCCATGGGCCGCACGGGGCTGGCAGTACGCGACGAGATCCGCATGGTCCGGCCTGGTCTCTATCTCGGACGAGCCTATCTCAGGGGAACCTTCGCTTTGAACTTTGTTCTCGAGCAAAAGGGTTTCAAAGAGACCAAGGACTCCTGGACCAACTTTTGTACCAATGATTAAAACATCTCATGGGAACGTACGCCGTTCTCATTCGTCAGAGGCGTTCCAATGCATAAATATTGCCTGCATAGCTTCATGATTCTGACTCTCGTGCTTGCGGCTTGCGGTCAGTCCACGCCCTCGGGGCTCAAGATCGAGACGCCGTCCAACGTCACTCAACTCGAAGGTGATCTTCCGAATCGCGGCCGCTCCCTCTTCGATGCAATCACAATCTCGCAGAATCCAGCAGGGTTCTACGAGCAGGTTATCCCCTTTCCGTTTACTAAACTAAGGGCTCACATCGAGGCCCAGACCCTCACGCCCGCATT
>SEDW01001262.1 GCA_004193325.1 Pseudomonadota bacterium
AAGTTTAGTGCAAAGCTAGCCTTTACAGCGATTTTCAGGTTGAAAGACACCTTTATCGAACTCAAAAAATATCCTCAGGTGTTGATCTTTCTCCTCTCCTTTTGGGCCTACAGCGACGGGGTGGGAACGATCATGAACATGGCGACCATCTACGGCCGCGAAGTGGGTATTGCCGCTTCGGATTTGATTCTGGCCATTTTACTCGTGCAATTTATTGGGGTGCCCGCGGCGTTTGCCTTTGGGCCTTTGACGAATAAGATCGGTCCGAAAAATGCGCTGTATATCACGCTCGTGATCTACACCGGAGTGTCGATCGTTGGCTATTTTATGACGACATCGTTTCACTTTTGGATTTTGGCCGTCGGAGTTTCTCTGGTCCAGGGTGCGAATCAGGCGATCAGCCGCTCGCTCTTTGCGTCGATGGTGCCGCTGAAGCATAGTGGTGAATTCTTCGGATTATTTAGTGTTTGGTCGCGATTTTCGGGATTGTTTGGGCCATTGGTTTTCGGACTTCTCGCACAGAACAGTGGGGGCAGTCGATTGAGTGTGCTCTTCGTCGTCGGGCTCTTTATCGTCGGTATCGTGGCGTTGAAGTTTGTCGACATCGAGAAGGGGCGGGCGGATGCTTTGCGGGTGATTTAAACATCCGAAGCAATGTTAAGATACCGAGCGGCGATACTATTCGCCGCTTTTTTTATTTTAGCTTTTTCTTCTTCACCTGATCCTTGGTCGTCGAAGCTTTTTTCTTGTTGCAGTCATAACAAAGCGTCTGAAAATTATTCAGCTTGTCGCGGCCGCCCTTGGCGATGGGAATGATATGGTCCTTGGTCATCAGGACTTCCTTCTCATCTTTGACCGCATAGAGATTCAAGTGAAAATGCGGCTGATCCGCGTATTTTTCTTTGGCGAAGTATTCGCCTTTGCAGCCGCAGATATTGCAGCGAACACCGTTGGATTTGAAGGTTTGGAGCTTGAGGCTCGTGACATTGATCGGATCACCGGCAATAACCTTCATCGCCTCGGGATGGCTCGTCGCACTCAACTCTTTGGGAGTGAAGACGATGAGCGGCAAGACGTCTTTCACCGGCAAAGTTTCTTTACGAATGAGATTGGGATCTTTCATGCTGGC
>SEDW01000245.1 GCA_004193325.1 Pseudomonadota bacterium
TCGACATCGACCATGGTTCCGGACGCGTCGACCATTTTGCCGTTTTCCATCGAGCGGAAGCGACCGAGCGTATCGTAGTCTTCGACTCCAAAGCCGATGCCATCCATCTTAATGTGACAGCCAGCACAGGCTGGACTTGTCGAGTGAGCCGCGAAGCGTTCCCGAGTAGTCTTGCTTGGATCTTTCGGCGGAACGACGACAACCAAACCCTTCGGAGTTGGAGGCGGCACGAAACAAAGCATTTTTTGCAGGAGAAAGTCTCCGCGCTTGATCGGATGTGATTCATCGGGACGCGCATGCGAAGCCATGATCGCGCCGAGGGTCAAAAGACCTTTACGGCTCTGGCCCGGGAATTTGATTTTGTTCACCGTGCCTTCGGTCATCGACTGACCGCCGTAATAGGCGGCGAGGGCTGGACTGCCGATCGTGAAGTCGCTCGAATAAAGGCTCTCAAACGTTGCATCAGCTTGTTTGATCAGATAGTCGAAGGTGTCTTCGGCTTCGGCGAGCATCGCCTTTTGGATATCGGGTGTGAAAGTCGCTGTGAGAGAAGCGTCTTTACTCGTCGATAGAATGCTTTGGTTCTCGAGCCAGCCGTGAGCAAATTGATCGGTCACAAAACGCGAGCGTGGATCCTTCCAAAGGCGAAGGGCTTCGGCAGCCATAACCGATTCCGTTGTGAGTTTACCGCTCGCCGCAAGTGCTGCGAGAGCGTCATCCGGCGATGTTCCCCAAAAGAAATACGAGAGGGCCGCTGCGATCTCATAGGAATCGAGTTTCCCCGCGCTGTCTCCGATTTCGCTCCTGTAGAGGAAAGGAGGAGATGTGAGAAGAGAGGCGATGAGTAGAGTCATGCCTTCACGGGGACTGACGGCAAAACCTTTTTTGTAGGTCCCGATGAGCAAGGTCTTCTCAGCTGCGGCCACAGGTCTTCGAAAGAGCTTGGTTCCAAGGGTATCGATGACTTTGTTCGCGCAAGATTCTCCAGCGTCTTCAGTACAACCGACCAGTGTCTGCAATTTGCTCTTGGTCTCATCGGCGATAGCTATACCAATGTCCATATATCCGGAGTAGTGGTCCGCGCTGACTTTGTTGATCTCGACGTTATTCAAAAATCCATTGAGCGGAGATTCCGCAGGGAGTGAGCCTGTTGGGTCGCGAGTGAGCTTTAAGATATCTCTTACGGTGTTCGCATATTCAGCTTTGGTCAGGAGGCGAAGTGATTTGCGGCCACTGCTTGCGGGCTTCCCGTCACATTCGGCGGATTCCTCGGCGAAGACCTTGTCGACGCCGGCGGCTTGTTGCGCAGGGTCAACAACGGGAGCTTCCGGATCGCTAGGATCATTCGGATCTTCAGTCTGAGGCTTTTGGTTATCGCTCCTCTTCTTGCCGAAATTCGGCATGTTCGGAGGGGTATTGCAGGAACTGCCGAGGACACTTGTAAGAACTGTGAGGATTATGTATCGACTCAAGCGCATAAAGTCCCCTATCGAGAGGATGTCTGGAAATAACTTTCCATTAACATCGAGCGGCACGATGGATTATTTTCAAGGATTTCATGCCCATACCTGGGTAGTTTGGGTTGTTGTTTTTTCCTTAATTTTTCAGTTATGAGACGAGGCAGGCTTTGATGGAAAGTAAGGCGGCTGGGAGCCGCCCCTATTAGAGAGCAGGCTCACCCGCACAGAACACATGGAGAGGATCCGTCTGCCCAAAGTCCGCAATCCATTGCTCAAGGGTATTGAGCCCATGGATAACGAAGTCAGCATCATGCCCTGGGCTCAGCGCGCCCTTGGACCCTTCAAGCTTGAGAGCCTTGGCTGCATTAAAGGTCACGGCAACAAAAGCCTCGTAGGGACTCAGGCCGCAATAGAGCGCCGATAGACTTGCGACGAAAGGAAGATTCGAGAGGTAGCAGGAGCCAGGATTGAAATCGCTCGCCACCGCTACTGGACAATCTTTCGATCGAAAGCGCGAGGCATCCGCATAAGGAATTTTTGTGTAGAACGAAGTCGCTGGCAGCATTACAGCCACCCCACCCGCCTTCGCTAAGGCCTCGATTCCCTCATCGCTCGCCTTTTGCATATGATCGGCACTCGCCGCGCCCCAGAGAGCGGCAGCTTCCGCTGCACCGCTTGGCGCGAATTCATCGGCATGCAAACGAATCGGAAGACCGAGTTCTTTGGCCTTCTCAAAATAAGGCTTCACATCCTCGACCGAGAAGTAACCATTCTCAACGAATGCATCCACCCAATGCGCGAGATTTCTTTTTTTCACTTCGGGCAGCAGTTCTTCCGTCATGTGTTTAACGAACGTCGCCTTATCCGGAAAATCCGTTGGGATATCATGGAGACCGAGGCAGGTGATGCTCAAGGTCTGCGGCACCTGTTGATCGGCTGTCTGGAGCACTTCCAGACAGCGAATTTCTTCCTGAGCGTTCTGCCCGTAGCCCGTCTTCGCTTCGACCGTAGTCACGCCGTGGCGCAAAAAGGTTTTGAGAAGACCGAGGCAGCGATCAAGGAGATCCGCCGTGCTCGCTTCACGCGTGGTGCGGATCGAATACTTGATTCCCCCACCCGCCTTGGCAATATCCTGGTATGTCTTGCCATCGAGTCTCGCCGCGAATTCATGTGTACGGTCCCCGCCGAAGATCGGATGCGTATGACTGTCGACCAGTCCTGGTGTCACCATCTTTTGTTTGGCGTCAAAGCTCGGAAAAGATGTATAGGCTTCAGGAATAGCGCCTTCGCCACTCGCAAGGACTTTCCCTGACTCGATGGCGAGCCAGGCATTCTTTTTGAGAGAAAGATCCTCGGCTGTAATCTTGATATGCCGCCGCTCAGAGACGAGCTTCTCGAGCGTGATCAGATTGCCGATGTTGTGAACGAGAAGCTTGCTACCCTTCGCCATAACTCAGACCTCTTCCTTCCATAGAATAGTCCAACGCGTTCCTTCCGGCCCGTCCATCAATTCAATCCCCATTTCGGTAAGCTCTTTACGAAGCTCATCGCCACGGGCCCAGTCTTTCGCATCGCGCGCCGCTTTACGGTCAGCGATCAAAGATTCGATCTTCGATTCTTCGATACCAAGGTCGGAAACGATCTTGGATTTAAGGGACTGGATGAAACTCTCTGGCGCTGCCTGAAGCATACCAAAGACGCCGAAGAGTTCACGGAAGACTTCGGTATAAGCCTGAGCCGTGTGAGCCTGGGCTGGAGATTTTTTGCCTTTGCGCAGTTCATTCGCTTTACGGAAAGCGATGAGGATATCGCGGAGAGCGCCCACAGTTCCAAAGTCGTTCGTCATCTCCCGATGGAAGGCTTCGATCAGATCTTTGGGCTTGTGATCCGAGAGCAGAGCGACGGGACCCGTCACCGCTTGCGCGATGATATCGAGTTCGCGCATCGTCTCGTAGAAGTAGAGAAGGCGTTGGGCCGCGGAACGAAAGACCTGCTCGCTGAAGTCAACGTTCGATGTGTAGTGGTTTTGCAAATAGGCGAGACGCAGCACTTCACCCGGGAAACGCTGAAGGAATTTACTCGTAAGAATCTGGTTGCCGAGACTCTTAGACATCTTTGTCTTGTTGATGGTCAAAAGGCCAGAGTGCATCCAGTAAGTGGAATAGGCACAGGAGTTTGCCGCTTCGGATTGAGCGATTTCGTTCTCGTGGTGAGGAAAGACCAAGTCCCGGCCCCCGCCATGGATGTCGAAGCTTTTGCCCAAATACATTTTAGCCATAGCTGAACATTCTATGTGCCAACCTGGTCGGCCGCGGCCCCATGGACTGTCCCAGGAAGCGCCTTCGACGTCATCCTTTTTCCAGAGAGCAAAATCGAGCTCGTCTTCCTTGTCCCCTTTGACGAGGTCACGGGTCCCTGACTGAAGCTCTTCCGTTTTGCGGTTCGAGAGTTTGCCGTAATCGGCTTTCTTACGAACGCGATAATAGACGTCCCCTTCCGAGGTGGAATAGGCGTAGCCGTTTTTTTCCAAGTCTTTAATGATGTCGATAATTTCTGGAATCGACTCAGAGACGCGAGGCTCATGGGTGGCGGGGCGAACGCCAAGTCCCTGCATGTCGCGCTCGGAGGAGGCAATAATCTCATCGACCAGGGCCTTCGGCGTGATGCCACGGTCCTGCGATCGCTTGATAATTTTGTCGTCGACGTCTGTGTAATTGCGGACGTAGGTGACCTTGTAGCCTATGTATTCGAGATAGCTACGGATCACATCGAAGTAGATAGCTTGCATCGCATGGCCAATATGACAATCGTCATAGACGGTAACGCCGCAGGCATAAAGCTTTACGTGAGAAGGGTCGAGTGGTTCGAACTTTTCCTTTTTGCCGCTCAGGGTATTGTAAAGCTGGATCTCACGCACAAGACACTCCGTATCTACTTGAAATCATTATTTTATTTAAGAACAAATTGCCCCAGCTCCGGTTATACCCCATGGGGATGAACCCGTCCACTGAAGTGTCAAGGTTTTGACTCTCAAGTTTATTTCAAATCTTACGATAAGACCTTTGATGTAAGAATGAGGTCTACGGTGGACGATAAACTAAACTTCGATGCAAGAGATTTGCAGTATTACTTTGAGGCGCAAGAGCAAGACACGCTCGACCTCCAAGGACGAAGTCGTCGCGCCTCCGAACTCCTTAAAATCCGTGACCGCCTCCTCTCGATGCCCGAAAAAGAATTCGATACCGCAGTGCATGCAATCAAATCTTTGTTGAACCCCCAGGCCGGTGCCGAATCGAAAGAGTCCAAGACCAAGAAAAAAGATGCCTCAGAACTCTACGACATCGCTCGTGCTGATCAGCCGACTCCGATGAAGATGGGCTCACTCTAATTCCACGTTCTTTTCCCTAAGCCCAAGTCCCCCAACAAAATTTCAGCCGACCCACGTCTTTCTGATCTCACTCCTGAGAGAGAATAGGTTATTATGAACTTATTCAAACGGAGACCTATCGCGATGACCTTACCCAAGTGGGATGATGAAATGAAGTTCGAGCTCTTGCGTCTCAAGAGCGAGCTGAGACCGGATAACTTCCGCGTCCTTCATACTCCAATTGGTCTCGGCCGTATCGCGAAGTCCGATGAAGCTCAATCAGTGGAAGCACTCCATCCGAATCTATTGGCCTCCGCTCGCGCGCCGGCCGCTCATCATATAGCTGAAGCCTCTCGCCAAACTCGTGCGACTGAGCCTCAATCCTCTATAGAATCACGGCTCGCCGCGGTTCCCTCTTTACCTCCGCTACCCACGAAGTCGGGATCGCCCTTGGGCCGCAGCCTGACAAAAATATTTTTGATCCATCTGCTCGACGTTGCTTTTGTACTGATGACTCTCGGTCTCGGACTCCTGCTTGCGACTTGGCTAATCGATCCAGGTCATGTCTCGGAGAATACAGATCTCCTGAAACAAGCCACTCCCATGCGTTTCCTGTTCGAAAGTAATGTCATCTTCTTAGTCCTCGGGCTTTACGGATTCTTTAGCCTCTATTGGCTTTTTTTCAAGTTGGTATCCGGCTCAACTCTCGGCGAGAGCTTTTTGGATAATTTTTGGAGTTTGCAAAATCCCCGCAGAACGGCGTCAGTCAAGGATTCTAGAGATTCCTAAGTAGGTATCCTTGACAGTCTCAAGATGCGGTATGTATAGTTTTGTTAAGCCTTTTCAAAAAAATCTGTCTTATGCCAGCGTCACGTGACGTCGGAGGGTACCCATGAAGCGCTCGGGAGCTGTGAAATTCCCCCATTCTGTGCAACTTTTTAAGTTTTGCCAAAAAGTGATGAT
The DNA here is from genome assembly GCA_004193325.1 of Pseudomonadota bacterium. GTDB lineage: Bacteria > Bdellovibrionota_B > Oligoflexia > Oligoflexales > Oligoflexaceae > Oligoflexus. The sequence goes on from SEDW01000245.1 coordinate 5,791, forward strand.
GCATCAGAAAGGGGTTAAGGTTCGCGACCAGGAAGTTGGTTCGATCCTGAATTTCAATCCATCAGATTGCAGCCACTGGAAAAGAGGAGAGAAGAACGTACGTTCTGTCTTCGCCCTCGCGAAATTGGCAGAAGCACTGAGTGTCGAAACGTCTTTGATCCACGACATCACAAGCGGTTCGGCGGATCTGGATGAAGCATTCTTCGAATACCAGGAGGCTCGCTCTTATCGCGCCTTGAAGGGTCAATCGCAAGGTGCAGCGCCAGATCAAATCAGCGAGATACGTGAACGCGTACTCGAGTTTGTGAACCAGGTTCAGCAGGAAGCGGACTTCCAAACGCCTCCACTTTACTTGCCAGAAGTTATGCGAAGCTTCGCCTTCATCACAACGCAGCCCGTTGAGATGCTCGACAAGCTCAGCCGCATCCTTCGCGTCAAGGCTGGCCAATACTGCATTCAATACAAAAAGGGTGAGCTCAAGGCTCAAACCCGTATGTCGATGGTCAAAGACCTCGCGCGTATCATCTTCGAGGGCGAGCGTGAACGCTTCCCAGAGTTTGGTGCTCCGGTCCAGGGACTCTCGATCTATGAGCAGCAAGTGTTCGTAGCAAACCTTCTTCTCCCTAGAAGTCTTCTTCTCCAAGAGATGTCGAAGATGGACTCGAGAAAGAATGTTATCGCGGAACTCGCGACGATCTTCTGGGTTCCAAAATCTCTCGTCAGCTTCCAGCTGCAAGAGCTTGTAACCGATGCTCGCACGCCGACCAGAAGCCTAGAGTCTCAAAGTACGATCGACTCAGTGCAAACGGCCTAAGATTTTTTTGAATAGTCTTTTAAGGGGCGTCCTCATGGACGCCCCTTTTTATTCTTCGAAATTTTCAGGCTTTGGCAGTGAGTGCGAATTGCAGCGAGAGTGTCATCGGCGAAGACATACTGAAGGCGGACACGGCTTTATAGGTTCCCTTCGTATTCACGGCGACGGCAATGAGTGTGAAGCTCTTCAAGCTCTCCTCATTGATTTGGTTTCTTAACCAAACACTGATGTCAAACTCAGCGCTTCCGTTCAATGGCTC
>SEDW01001263.1 GCA_004193325.1 Pseudomonadota bacterium
CATGCTCCAATGGGCGTTGGTCTTTTTATTGATAACCTTTCCTTCGGGTTCGAGAGTGAACTCACGACCAAATCTTTGGAAATGGTAAGTCACATCGATCGCGCCGCTTGCATTCAAAGCATAAGTTTCGGTTTGATTCGAGGAATGATCGTCGATGAGAAGGGGCGTGTGACTCTGGACAAACCAGGTTCCCATAAAGCGCTCCAGATCAACGTTTCTCACTGTCTGCGTTTCGGCCCTTTGGCTGTCCATGAAGGGAAAGCCCAGATCGTTGAGAGTTCTGAGTAATATTTCGAGAGGCTGGGTTGGAAAAATATTCCGGGCAAATTTCATGGCAAAATCCTCTTTCACTTGGCTCCAGAAGCTTTGACGACTCTGATCGTAACCCCTATCCCTCGCGGTGATCCAGCAGCCGATGCTGCTAAATGTCCCGAACTCAGGGCCCCTTATGCGCTAGAGGCGAATTGTCGATTGACAGGCTTTGCCTTTTCCTCTTCCATGGGATGAGTGCTCGATGCGGATCTCTGGGAGAAGAACATGCTGGCAATTGATGAATCACTGGTAAAACTCGGATTGAAAGCGTCTGGAAAAGATGACGCAATTCGTCAGGTTGCTCTCATACTCTCATCCAATAATTGCGTCGATCCCAGCTATGCCGAGAGTATGCTCGGCCGGGAAAAGCAGACAGCCACATATCTTGGCAATGGCATCGCAATTCCTCATGGCCTGAGAAGCGACGCAAATATGATTCGCCGCACCGCTATTGCCGTGGCTCAATTTCCCGATGGCGTCTACTGGAGCGGGACGGAAAAGGTCTATCTCGTCATTGGTATCGCGGCCAAGTCTGATGAGCATATTCAGGTTCTCGCGAATCTGACGGCAATTTTGCAGGATGAAGCCGCCTCTGCGCGTCTTTCTTCGACCAGTCAAGCTTCGGTGATCGTCGAGGCCCTTACGCAAAGCCCTAGACCAACGGCCGATTCGAAAGAAAGCGAAATCCAATATCCCTTTGCTGCCGATGTGCAAATCAGGGGACACAATGGACTTCATGCAAGACCCGCCACTGAGTTTTCCCGCGTGGCGAGGCGTTTTCAATCGGACGTGCGTGTGCGGTTTTCCGGCAAATC
>SEDW01001264.1 GCA_004193325.1 Pseudomonadota bacterium
GTTTATCAATTTTTCCACAAGCGAAGGTAAGCCCCGCTATTAGAACGAGATACGTAATACGCATGTGTCTATACCTCAAGATTTATATCGATCTCATCAGTATAGCAGTTTTTGCCCAGCGGAGGGCAGGGGGGAAAGGCGTTGAAGACGAGGAATTTTGCTAGTCGCAGGTTTCATTATGATAATGATTTGTTTTTATTTTCCGTCAGAGATAATCACAAGAATTACCCCAGCTTTCTCCGCCTCAGTATTCTCTTTGGGTGTCTGTGAAATCACGGCACCTTTGGGAACCGTCTCACTCTTCTTGCTACCCGATACGATGACGGTGAAGCCTGTGCCCCGGAGTTCGTCTTTGACAACTTGTGGGTCTTTGGGATCTTTGCCGATGAGGTTCGGCACTGTGGGAAGGTTAAGGTTCTCGAGACCATCAAATTTCTCTTCAGAACCTTTGATTGGTTTCCTCGCTTTGAACTGCATCGAATTAAAATCTTTGCGAGTCATCGCAGCTTCAGCGACCGAGGTCACTATCCAAAGGGACAATGCCGCAAGGTAAGATCTTTTGTTGATTGCCACGTTCGACCTCTCTCTAACTGCCCTTTATGACAAGGCATGCCTCCTTATCGGCTCTTTGACCACTTTGCATGAACACGAGTTAACAAACGTCCAATAGAAGAATTAGAGAAATCCCATTGATTGCAATTGGTTAAAATCAATCACGCCTCTATCGGGCAGAAATCTCAAGGCTTTAGCACTACGTTAGCAAGTGAATGTCGAGGGAGATGCGAATGAAAGACAGGAAGCCGCGAATACTCGTTACAGGCCCAATCGAAGGCGGGAAAGCAATGTGGTGGCTGACCCGAACGCTTATTGAGGCCTCTGGTGGACACGCCATTCATTTCGATGAGAGCAAAGACACAGGCGATGCACCGGCATTCGATGGACTGGTGTTAGGCGGTGGAGGGGACATCGACCCTCAGCTCTACGGAGAGAAGCCGCTCGAGGGCATCAAACATGAATTTGATCGGAAGCAGGACGAGCAAGAATTGGAACTTCTACGCAAGGCGATAGACCGAGGACTTCCAGTGCTAGGCGTTTGCCGAGGAATTCAGATCATCAATGTGTT
>SEDW01001265.1 GCA_004193325.1 Pseudomonadota bacterium
GTTTATCAATTTTTCCACAAGCGAAGGTAAGCCCCGCTATTAGAACGAGATACGTAATACGCATGTGTCTATACCTCAAGATTTATATCGATCTCATCAGTATAGCAGTTTTTGCCCAGTGGAGGGCAGGGGGGAAAGGCGTTGAAGACAAGGAATTTTGCTAGTCGCAGGTTTCATTATGATAATGATTTGTTTTTATTTTCCGTCCGAGATAATCACAAGAATCACCCCAGCTTTCTCTGCCTCAGTATTCTCTTTAGGAGTCTGTGAAATCACGGCACCTTTAGGGACCGTCTCACTCTTCTTGCTACCCGATACGATGACGGTAAAGCCTGTACCCCGGAGTTCGTCTTTGACAACTTGTGGGTCTTTGGGATTTTTGCCGATGAGGTTCGGCACTGTGGGGAGGTTCAGGTTTTCGAGTCCATCAAATTTCTCCTCAGAGCCTTTGATTGGTTTCCTCGCTTTGAACTGCATCGAATTAAAATCTTTGCGAGTCATCGCAGCTTCAGCGATTGAAGTCACTATCCAAAGGGACAATGCCGCAAGGTAAGATTTTTTGTTGATTGCCACGTTCGACCTCTCTCTAACTGCCCTTTATGACAAGGCATGCCTTCTTATCGGCTGTTTGCCCACTTTGCATGAACAGGAGTTAACAAACGTACAATAGTAGAATTAGAGAAATCCCATTGATTGCAATTGGTTAAAAACAATCACGCCTCTATCGGGCAGAAATCTCAAGGCTTTAGCACTACGTTAGCAAGTGAATGTCGAGGGAGATGCGAATGAAAGACAGGAAGCCGCGAATACTCGTTACAGGCCCAATCGAGGGCGGGAAAGCAATGTGGTGGCTGACCCGAACGCTTATTGAGGCCTCTGGTGGACACGCCATTCATTTCGATGAGAGCAAAAATAAAGGCTCTATTCCGGCATTCGATGGACTGGTCTTAGGCGGTGGAGGGGACATAGATCCACAGCTCTACGGAGAAAGACCGCTCGAGGGAATCAAACATGAATTTGATCGGAAGCAGGACGAGCAAGAATTGGAACTTCTACGCAAGGCGATAGACCGAGGACTTCCAGTGCTAGGCGTTTGCCGAGGAATTCAGATCATCAATGTGTT
>SEDW01001266.1 GCA_004193325.1 Pseudomonadota bacterium
TATCTGCGTTTTCTATCGAGTTACGCCAGCAAAAACGATTTCTCGAATCCACGCCTGATCGAAGTGATTCAACGTCTGCTCCTTCAAAAAGAAGCCATGCTTGTCGACGAAGGCGAAACCTTCGATCGCCTGCTGGCGAGCCTCATCGGTCTCACCGGTATTCCGGCCGCCAAACGCGATGAAATTAAACTCCTCGCGGCCAAGAGCGCCTACCATGCGAACAAATTCGCCATCGCTGACGAATGGCTTAATGATCTCCTAAAGAAGAATGCATCACCTCATACCCAGGCCGATGCCCAGTTCTATTTGGCTTTGATCAAACTCAAAACCGGCAACTACGATAAGAGCGAAGAGCTCTTGACTCTTCTCGCCGAGAGCGAGAACAACGAACACTATCTCATTAAACAACTCGCGCGTTTAAATCTCGCGCGATTGTTTGCCGCCAGAAATCTTCCTCAGCATTCCTGGGCCTGGTATCAAAAGGTTCAGGGACCTGGAGAGGCTCAACGCCTGTCGATCTACGAGAGTGTGAACCTCCTGATGCAATCCGAAGATTTTGCGAAGGCAAAACAACTGGCCGAGACCTATCTCAAGGCCTATCCCAACACCAAAGAAGCGGCCTACCTCAAAGAGCGCATGGCCTTTCTCCAATTGTCGAGCGGCTCATTCGAAGCCGCAGAAACAAGCCTCTTCAGTCGTGAAAAAGAACTGCAAAATCTGGATCGACGCCTGATCAAAAACTTCGAAGGCAAGTTCCTTATCAAGGATGCAGAACTCGACGAACTTCGCCAGTCGCTCGCCTCGATGAATATTGAATCGCCGGTGCTCGAGCGAGCAGCGGCTCTCAATCATCGCCTGAACAAAGCGAAGTCCTCTATTCAAGAACATCGGCAGGAAATTCGCTCGCTTCAATACACGCTGGGACGAGTGAGTGACTCGAACCTTCGTCCGGCGATTCTTGCCAAGGATGAGCAATACTGGAACTACATCGAAGACTTGAGCGCAGTCGGCGAAAAGATGATCGACCACGAGCTGGCCTTTTATAAATGGTCCTCCGCTCAAGAACTCAGCATTAAAAGGGCCCGAGATCGCCGCAAAAAGATCCTCGAGGACCAGACTCCA
>SEDW01001267.1 GCA_004193325.1 Pseudomonadota bacterium
GCATTCGTCGCATGATGCTGTTCATAGAAATCACAGTAAGCGAGCATTCCGGAGAGTTCGACAACGCGTCTCAACTGGAGCTCGCCCCAACGACCGCGCGTGGTCGGCGATTTCAAAGCGCTCGCAAGGTGAGAGGCTTCCAGCTGAAGATTCTTTTGCGCTCCGAGAAGCAAAGTAATCTGCTCCTGCAACCCTTGGTAAGCTCCGACCCTTTGTTTCTCAATCTCGCCGATGCGTTGTTCGACGTTTTGAAGAGTTTGCTGAAGCGGTGCCACAAGATTATCAACAGCCTGACGACGCAGCTCGAGATCGCCTTGCGCGCGTTCGGTTTGTTTGCCTAGGACGCCTTCAGCCATTTGCAGAAAGGACTCGCCGCTTTTGCGAAGCGCTTCCCCTGAGATGGCCTGAAACGTTTCCTTCAGGCGATTCTCAGCCGATTCCATAAGGGCCAGACGCTCGCGGTGGCTTTTGTCCTGCTGCTGCAGCTCGGTTTCGATTCGCGCGGCGTGGATTTGGAGCACTTGCGATTCTTTTTGAGCCGCATCCCAGCGCATTTGGAATTCGTTCAGGCGACGAAGCGCCTCATCGCGTTCGGCCATGACCTTTGCCAGCTCATCTTTGATTTGTTTCGCGCGCATAAAAAAGAAGAGGCCGCTCATCAATCCAAGGGCGATGAGTGGCCAGGCGATAAATGCTTCCATAGTGCTTCCTTAGATCCCCGACCCTAGTGGATCGGGGCAATGAATGAGACTCTCGGACTATTTGCCGAAGCCGATCGAATCCGGACGGCCGATACACTGATAGTGAAAGCCGCGACTGATAAGGTCATGCGCATCGTATTGATTACGAAGATCGAAAACTGTTTTCTGTTTCATGAGTCCTGCGATCTTATCCCAACTTGGACGGCGATATTCGCTCCATTCCGTAACGAGCACGAGAGCATCGGCCCCTTTGAGAATCTCGTAGGAATTGTCGGAATACGAGAGATCTTTGTGTGGACCAAATTCATGGCTGAAGTTCGCGATACCCTCGGGATCGTGACCCTTCACAATCGCACCGGCTTTGAGGAGGCGATCGATGATCGTGTTCGAAGGTGTTTCGCGAACGTCGTCAGTCCCGGG
>SEDW01001268.1 GCA_004193325.1 Pseudomonadota bacterium
GCTTCGAATGCCGCTGTCGCATTAAGTATCACGCCTCCAACTGGTTCTCAAACTGGCTATTTAACAGTTCGCAGAGCATCCTCAGCGCCAAGCTTCGTGCCTGTGAATGGTACGAGCTATGCAGCCGGAACTCAGGGCAGCGATCAGATCGTTTCAGTCAGTTCAAGCCTAGCCGTGACAGACTCTGGTCTGACTAACGGCACGCCCTACTTCTACGCTGTTTACAGTTACGATGCGAACAACAACTATTCTTTACCCCTGACGACCAGTGGTACCCCCTGGGGGGTCTATGCACCGACCGCCCTGAATGCCGTAACGAGCAACAGCCAACTCACCCTCAACTGGGATAATCCTGCAGGTGGTACCCAGACAGGATTTGTCCTTGTTCGGGAGACCGGCTCTGCGGTGAGCTTTAACCCGGTGAACGGCACAAGCTATTCTCCGGGTTCTGTGAGCGGTGGAACTCTCGTCTACAAAGGTTCTGCACTCACCTTCAACGATACCGGACTCACCAATGGATCTCTCTATTACTACACAATCTGGTCCTACGATGGCTCGAACAATTATTCACTCGTCTCTCGGTCGAAGTCAGCTACACCCGTCAGCTGTCCAGGCGTTGCCTTTGACAATTCGTGTTGGATCAACGGTGTAGCAGGATCCACTTGCTCAGCAACATGCACCGCTGCATCGATGTCCTACGATGCTCCAGCCTTAGCCCGAAACATTAATACTTCGAGCTCCGGCACTTGCAAAACACTCATTCAGACGCTCGGATTTGGATCCAGTGGCAATGGTGCAAGCTCGACCACTAACCCTGGCCTTAATCTCATGTGCGGCTTTGACCCCGGCGCTACCGCTTTCTGGCTCTATAGCTTTGGAAGCGCTAACAATGGAATGCAGGCGAAGGCAGGAACCCGTCCAGCCTGTCCTTGCCAGTAAAGAAGAGACTTTGCGAAGGTCCCTCCTAAGTCTTCGGACCTGGGAGGGATTTCTTTCGACTGTCCATCACTGGCCGATCGTCCAAGTTCTGCCCCCTGTCGCAATTCTAGACAGCTTGCCTACCCATCAGCCTCAATATTTCCACGAGTTACACTTGGCCGCCCCCTTGCAATATCAGACCA
>SEDW01001269.1 GCA_004193325.1 Pseudomonadota bacterium
CTCCTAGCCCAGATCGGCAAGAGAAATCCGGCCGATATCAAAGGCTATCAAAACTATCTCGCCTATGCGGAAAAGGTCTACATCGAGGGTTATGAAAAACTCGGTCAGGTCCCCTTCCTCCGTTTCTGGGATATGGTGAAGGCTGCTCCTCAGCTCGTCAAACTCAACGCGCAGCGTTCGGTCTACTCGACGATCAGCAGCTACATCAAAGACGATAAGACGCGTCAGGCTCTAAGCTTTAATAGCCTTTTGATTGGCGGCAATCCCTTTGAGATCTCGTCGGTCTACACCTTGATCCATCCCCTCGAGAAAAAATTCGGTGTGCACTTTCCGAAAGGCGGCACCGGAGCGATGGTACGGGCGATGGTCAAAGTCTTTGAGGACATCGGGGGCAGAATTCATTGCAGCAGTCCTGTCGAGCGCATCATCACTCATGCAGGGCAGGCTATTGGAGTACGGGTCGCTGGCGAATTCCTGCCGGCAAAGGTCGTGATCAGCAATGCCGATGTTCACCACACTTATAACACTCTCCTCCAGGACGAGCCCTTGTCGAAGCGCGCCACCAAAGCGATGAACAAGAAAGACTTTTCCATGTCTCTGTTCGTCATCTACTTTGGAGCGAATAAACGCTTCGATAATCTGAGCCATCACAACATCATGTTTGGCGAACGATACAAAGGCCTTCTGAACGATATTTTCAAAACCGGTGAACTTGCCGATGACTTCTCGATCTACCTTCATGCTCCATCGGAAACCGATGCGAGTCTGGCGCCCGAGGGTCATTACTCCTACTACGCGCTGGCTCCGGTGCCAAACCTCAAGATTTCGGATGTGGACTGGGAAACGGAATCACCGATTTACGCCGAACGCATCCTCAAATATCTCGAGGAGCACTACATGCCGGGCCTTCGAGATTCTATCGTGATCAAAAAATTCTTCTCGCCACTTGATTTCGTTACGGAATTGAATGCGGTGCATGGTTCGGCGTTTTCTCTGACACCGACTCTTCGTCAGAGCGCTTACTTCCGCGTGCACAATCGGGACGACGATATCAAAGGCCTCTACTTTGTGGGAGCCGGTACGCATCCGGGAGCTGGTATTCCAGGAGTGGTGGGTTCAGC
>SEDW01001270.1 GCA_004193325.1 Pseudomonadota bacterium
AGATCGGGAATGATAGTCTCGAGGTCCTCGCGAATCAGAATTTCGCGAAGAAGTCCCTTGTCCGAACCCTTAATGTTTCGATGAAAACGCTCGAACAGATCATCAAAATTTCGGTCACTAGACAAAAAAGACCTCCTAATCTCCAGAAAACTGTCAAAAGATCTGACAAAACGAAGCGTAAGTACCGAAAGTCTGGAGCGTGCTGCCGGCATAAAATTTTAGAAAGACTGGAATCTACCTGAATTCCCCTGAATTTCAAGGGAGATACTTGCCTGCCTCCTTTATATTCAGTTTATGGGACCGGCGGCCGATAGGTCTTGTGGGTGATTGTTGGAGGAAATAAATCACATGAAAAATCTCATCCCCGAGGTCCTTGCATTGGGCCTTCTCGCGACCTTGACATCGTCGTGCGGAGAAACTGTGAACTACGATACACAGGAGAAAGTTGCCAGCGCGCTGGCCACTCCCGCTGAATCGGGTAGCGACAACGCGGTGGGCTCTAACCCAGGCGACAGCGATGGAAGTTCCGGAAGCGGATCCGCTGCTGGTGGAGTCGATGCGAATGGTGTTCCTCTTGCCTGCTCGAACCGAACGGTTCAGATCAAACAGGAAGTTCTGACCTTTCCCGAAATCAAAGCCGGCACAACCTGCGACTTCGGCAACGGTGACAACCTCTCGAAGAAAAACAATTATTTCCGCGCATACCTCAGGCAGACTCAGGTCGTCGATTTACCGGTGGGAGCAGTGCTCTGCGGTATCACTCTCGATCATCAACCTGCTGCGATGCGCTATGATGATGAGATGTTTTTCTCGGTGAATAATAAACTTCTCCTCTCGACCAAAGACTACACAGACATCTTTCCCAAAACAGATTTCTTTGTCGCCTTCAACTGGGAGAATTTGAAAAACAAACTCTACGATTCACTCGACAGTCGCAAAGTGTTCTGCGCTGGCGCTGCGGAAGGCATCAGTAGCTGTAAGGTTCCACCGACCGAAACCGCTGGTAATATCGAAATGACCTTTAGTGATGAGATGAACGCCACGCTCTCGAAAGCTCTGAGAGCCGATCAGAAACTAACCTTTGAATGGGTCACGACGGGTGACGACGACAATTCCGATTG
>SEDW01001271.1 GCA_004193325.1 Pseudomonadota bacterium
CCCTTATATGGAAAACATATTCAGGAATCGCCAACTCCCGCCTGAACTCACGCGCATCGCGTTTGTTGAGTCTATGTTTAACAAAGAGGCTTATTCTAAAGTAGGCGCCTCCGGAATGTGGCAGTTCATGCCAGGAACCGCGCGTCTCTACATGACGGTCAATCCCTTCGTTGACGAACGCCTCTCGCCGCTCAAGGCCTCCTACGGTGCCGCTGTGATGCTTGGCGAGAATAAACGCATGCTCAAGGAATGGCCCATCGCCATCACCGCTTATAACCATGGTCCTGGTGGAATGCGCAAAGCCGTTCGCACTGTGGGCTCAAGTGATATGGATATCGTTCTTCGGAAATACCAAAATCCGACCTTCGGTTTTGCCAGCAGAAACTTCTACAGCGAATTCATCGCCGCTCGTAACGTCTATAGAGACATCTATCAGTCGGGTCGCGCCAAAGTGAATAACCCGATGAAAATCGATCACATCCGCATTGAAAAACCAATCAGTGTCGCTCAGATCGTGAACATGACTCCTCTCGACGAGAAGATTCTCAAAGAATATAACGAATGCCTTCTTCCGAACGCCTACAGCTCGCACCGGGGCAAAATGCTTCCTGCAGGCTTTGAGATCATCGTGCCCGAGAGTCTCTCAGCCAAGACCAAGCAGGCGCTCAAGAGCCACAACGCGGGAACACTCGCAATTTATAAGGGCCGCTAATGAAAATCTCCACAGCCCTTGCCCTGACTCTATCTCTTCTGACCGCTGGCAATCTCAATGCAGCGGATTCAAACATTCAGGCGATGGACTCTGTTCTCGATCGCCTCGAGCGTAAGCTCATGGAACAGGAAGCCTCGAGTCTCAAAATCGAGCCGATCAATCCTTCTCCTACATCCAAGCCTACGAAGTCAGTGAAGTATCCTACGAGTAGCTTCGAAGGTCGCTTGCCTGGAGCCGAAGACTTTCAGGGTCTTGAAAAACAAATCGCTGCCTTGGAAAAAGAAGCGGATGAACTCTCAGGCCAGATCGAATCGATGAAGGGCGAACTCCTCAGCACAGCCTCCAAAGGCAGTCTCGTTGAGATCGAAGCTTTGATTGAAGATCCAGATCTCACATCCATTCGCGAGTT
>SEDW01001272.1 GCA_004193325.1 Pseudomonadota bacterium
TATCCGAACTGAGTGGACAGAGATCACAAACGTCGCCGAGTCCGTCGCCGTCATAGTCGGCTTGCTTGCCGTTATCGAGAGGACGGATCGGGTTGAAGACTTTCGGGCAATTATCGGCATTGTCTTTGACACCGTCACCATCAAAGTCTGCGCTCGTTGGGCCATTGTATTCGCCCTGACGAACCGGTGAACACGAAGGTTCATCTTTCGGAGCTTCGCAGAAATAAAGGGGATACGAAGCTGACGAGGCTTCCATCTTCGTGATGAGCGCCTGAATGTCGGTGATTCCTGTCGATGCGAGGCCTTTGCCTTCATCCGCAAAACAAATCGATTTGCTCACGCCGCAGATATCGATCGCCTGACAGCTCGAACCGATGCCATTGAGAAGATCCTGATCACCGTACAGAGGCTTGCCGCCGCGAAGCACAAGAACTGTGTCCTTCGCTTCGGACTTCATCAAGGACCGGTAGGCATTGGCTTCTTTGAGATCACGATAAACCGCGATGTCGGCAATCCAACCCTTCGCGATGCGGCCGATCTGTTGCTCGACTTTCATCGCCGAAGCAGCTTTCGTGGTCATCATTAAATAGAGGTCACGATCGCTCAATGCGCCGTTGAAGTTATTGTCATTGAGGTCAGCTGCACATTGCATTTCGCGAAGAAGGTGAGCTGATCCTGATGGAACCCAGTCGGTTCCGAGAGCGACGTTCACACCCTGGTTGCGGAGAAGGGTAACCGACGCGGTGTTGCCGTAGAGAGCGATGTTTGAACGAGGAGACCAGACGACTGCGGTGCCTTCGTCGGCAAGTTTTTTAGCATCATCAGCGAGAAGGCCGATCGCATGAACATAAGTGCTGCGGGGTTTGGTTACATCGTAGCCACCAGGCTGGCCGCCGCTGAGACAAAGAAATTCATTGCGAGCTTCCGCATCGATACCTTCCGATACGTGCAGGAGATGACGACCGAACTGAAGGTAATCGAGGTTGCTCTGACGGGAGTACGCACAGTCCCCGACGCGGAAGGAATAGTCGCCAGAACTTTCCAGGGGAAAAGTTTCGTATTGAATCTCGGTGGAACGGAGACCTTCCATGCGTTGATCGTCATCGATATTACGAAGGAA
>SEDW01000246.1 GCA_004193325.1 Pseudomonadota bacterium
CTGTAGATAAAGCTGGCTTTTGGAGCACGCAACCAACGTTCCGCAATGGTCTTCTGCAGATCTTTGGCTGACTTGCTGTCGATGTAATCGGCAACGAGTTGAGCGGCAAGTTTTTTGTCGCCGCGAGCTTTGAGACCAACGGTGATCTTGGCAAACTTCGGCACAGCGGCTTTATATTTCGTGTCGTCGATCTGAATGCAGCCTTTGTCTTCGCCGTTGGCAGCAAGTTCGCCCGGAGTCCAGACAGCTGCTTTTTCTTTCATAAGGAAACCGAGTTGGATAGCCGCGAGTTGGCTATAGGGCTTGGGTTTGCCTTGAGCATCATACATACCGTTCGAAATGTGGCCGAAAGACCAGGTCATGAGCGAAAGGTGTGATTGATTGACAAGCGAAGGCTCAAGAAGTTTTTTCTCGAGAAGCCATTCCGCAAAGAAAAGGGATCCTGTCTGCGCTTTCAGCTCTTCAAGCATCGCTGCTGTTGGACCGCCGAAGACCTGGTCGTCGGTTTTGCCGTTAACGCGGTATTCGTGGGAAGGCCCAAGATTGTGGGCTGCTTCGTGAAGAAGAGTGTCGAGCAATCCGGCTTCGTCGTTTTCGACCCAACGATCCATCGTCGCCTTGCAGAACATGGATTGAGCTTGTTTCTTGGCGTCGGCACGACTGTCAGCGTCTTTGTAGAAGTTGGTCATGGCTACAGTACGGCCACGACCTTCATTGGCAACCGGTCCCCAGTTAGGAAGGCTTTGGCCAATGGTGGCACCGAGGTTGGCGCGGGAATCACCAGCATTCAAAATGATGTCGATAAAGTCGGGTAGGTGGAAAGAAACGTCACGAGCTTTGTAGGGCTTGCCGGCTACGCCTGCGAAAGCTTTTTCCATATCGTTCTTCAAGGGATCGAGTTTTTTCTGCCAGGCGAGTGAGGCTTTGTTAATCAAAGCGAAGCTCACGTGGAATCCGGCTTTACGCGAGCATGGATCATCGTAGGTCTCATCAGGACCGACACGGAGATACCACTTCGAATTCTGGGTGTTCATCTTCGACCAGGCTTCATCAGCCGGTTGCCAGTTGTTATCGATGAACGATTGAGCGGCAGCGAGAAGATAAGTTTTGAACGGTTGTTCATCGGCACTGGTGATAGCTGCTGCAGCGCCCTTGAGAGCGTTGGAGACGACGATCATATCATCCTTGAAGGCCTCGTTATAGGGCAGGGCCGAGTAGTTGCCTTTCGCATCGCCTTGGACGATCACGAAGGGGCTGAGGAGCTTGTCGGCATCTTTACGCGCGGCAAGGGTCGCACAGAACTTGGGATCTTTGGCCTGAAGAGCGGCTGGGTAGAGTCCAGAGATTGGTTTGGGGCGCGAAGGGATTGCGTTACAGTCCGGATCTTTCTCAGTCTTGGCCGCACGACACCAGGGTCCCTGGTTTCTGAAGAAAAGCATCTGACTGGCAGTGTCATCCGCCGGAACATCTTTTTTCAAAGACTCCACACCAGTCTGCTTCGATACAATGCGCTCAATCGCAACTGCAGCTTCAAAGATGTGACGAACGATTTGTTTGTCTTCTTCGGGAGATTTTGAAAAGTCGGTTTGCACGATAGTCTGACGACCTTGCTTAAGTTCAGCAAGGACAGCTGCACGACGTTTGGCTTCTGCAGCATCAGCGACGGGCGCCTTGGGAGTTTTATAGGTGGATAAAATTTGTTCGTAAGCTGGCGCAAATGTTTTTGAGAAGGCTGTGCCTTCAACCCAGCTGTTGTCAGCTGACGAGGTGAGTCCCCAAAAACTATTCACTTCGTCCGGGTCAACGGCGTTGTTGTTATTTTTGTCTTGAACCCAAAAGAGCGGCAGAGCGAGTTCAGCCGAGATCCGGTTGAAATCAGCGCGAGGCACAGCGTTATAGGCTGAGGCTGAGCCTGATCCCTTACCGTCTGACGAATGGTCGTGAGCGCAGGACGCAGAAAAGCCTTGAGCGACTAGAAAAGCGAGCAGTAATGACTTGTGTCGGTATGCCATGCGATGGCCTTTCATCAAAGGAAACAGATCCCTCGTTTTAAAGGCTCACGACTTCGAATGCAATGACGAGCTGGATTTAGCCGCGTCTGCCTGTTCGCTTTCAAGCGATCATGATGATGAGAATGACCGCGGTGGATGTCAGGACCTTTATCAAAAAAGTAAATTCGATAGCTTCTTTTTTATTAAAGATTAAAAATTCTATTTCTCCTTTCCGTGATTCACGGCTATGGTACCGCCAACAACAGTTTCTCACCGTACTTTGGATCTATAAAAAGCGTGGGTTCACCTGATTTTTTCACAATGATTTTGTGGAGGCCGAGATGCTGCGTTTCTTTGAGCAGACAAACTATGTCGATATTTTGCGAGATACGATTGAAGAAAACTCGGTTGTTCGCGGTTATCAGGCGCAGCTGTCACGATCGGCTCATTTTCATTCCTCCCATTTGTCGCATGTCTTGAATGGTCGAGCTCATCTGAGTCTCGAGCAAGCCGTTGGCATATGTGAATTCTGGAAATTTAACGAGCTGCATACGGATTATTTCGTCGCCCTTGTGAACCTCGCCCGAGCAGGCACAGAACTCCTGCGTAACAAGGTTTTGAGAGATCTTGAGCATATCCGAAACGACAGTCGGCGTGGTGTCCCTTCTCAGGAGACAGGCACGGCGGTCATCCTTCTCAATGAAGAGCAGAGTATTTATTATATGTCGGCGTGGTATGTGCCGGTCATTCACGCGAGTCTTGACGTCGAAAACCTTCGGACCGTTCCGGCTCTATCGAAGAGATTTTATCTGCCAGAGGGTTTGATTCAAAACGTCTTGGACAAGCTCGCTGAATTTAGACTGGCCAAAGAGGTCGATGGAGTCTGGCTGGCGACGGCTTTGGCGTCCTTGGGTGGAGACATCCGCCCCTTGACCAAGTCCTTTCACAGCTCGACCCGAATCCGGGCGAATGCCAAACTCGATCATCGGGGTGAACTCGATTATTTTTCCACAACTCTCATGTCCTTCACGAGAGATCAGATGGGCGAATTTCGTAGCAGGATTCAAGATTTCGTTCGCTCCGTTGTGCGCGAATCGAGAGATATGGAATCCGAGGAAATCGTCCTCCTCAGCGTCGATTACTTCATCCCCTGATTATTTCCGCTTTAAAACACGGTCATGCCATTCGGCGATAGATTCTTTAGGATAGAGCTTAAATTTTTGGTCTTTCTTTAAGGCATGTGGCTTAACCCAAGCCATCTTAAATTCCATCATCACGTGCGTGTGCTCAGGAGCCGGAGGCAGCTCACTGTCGATCGAACTCGCGAAGGGGTGAATCAGATCCGGCCAGCTCGGGTCAAAGAGCCAGAGGGCGCTTGCGCATTTCATGCAGAATTTTCTTTCGCCTGAAGACTTCTTACGGCGCCCCGTTTCTTCGTTGAGAACCAGAGCATTGTAGCTCCCGATTGCCTTTCGGCCTTTGTGGATCTTGAGTGTGCGGGCATCGGCTGAGAGGTTGATCGTATAGCCACCGCCGCCCTGCGTTTTGCGACAAATTGAGCAGTAGCAGAGCTGATAGGGGAGGTAGTCGTTGGATTCGCATTCGTATACCACGGCCTGGCAGTGACAGGATCCTTTGAGTTTCATTGTTGTACTCCTGTGTTTGGTGGGATTTTGTAATGATAGAATTCGAGCAGTGAATAAACAAGGCTCCGGAATGGGAATCCCAGAGCCTATGAATGGACCTAATGCAGTATCAGAACAGTTCGGAAGAGAATCTCGACAAGGACTTGCCCGCCTGCTTCCAAAAACGCAGAACTTATCTCATCGGAATCGTCGTTATTTGCCTGAACTCGCACTCGCGGGTTCGTCGATAGGGTCTCCACCGGCTGATTGAATTCGGAGCTCGACGCGCAGCTCACACTCAATGCGGTAAAGAGTAAGATCGCTGCTAAGGTATTTCGAATCGACGATTTGGCCATACACCCTCTGAGAATTTCGCCCTAAGCCTATCTCTCCTAGAGCAATTCCAATGCCGTTCAAAAAAACCAGTGCTCTTGCGGGTTTTGCCGTTCAAAAGGGAAAAATTGGGGAGAAATGTGTGGGATTTTCGCCCATTCTGGGGTTTTCGCCCACCCATAGCGACGTATGGTCCGGGCTCGTCTAACTGTCTCATAATCTCGACGCTACGCTGCGAAGGCGTTATTCAGGCAAAGATTAGCGCATCTGCAGCGCTTTGCAGATGACGAGGGTTTGCTGAGGCGGTAAACTAGCGGTCGACCCTTACACCGCTTATTTAAGAATTAAAATGTCATCCAGAACCAAAAAGAATGATGTCTTCCTAGTTCCCTACAGCGATGTGAAAACGAATCGTTCGGCGATCACCAAGATCCTTTGCGTTCTATTCGTCATCTGTATCGTCCTTGGTTTGACCAATCTCTATAGCGCCAGTCTCGGAGCTGGATTTTTTCAATCGCAGCTCCGCAACATGGTTGTGACTCTCAGCGCCTTCTTTATCATTGGCTGGGTCATTCCCATTAAGAAGGTGGGCGACTACTCCTACTACCTTCTCGCCGTTGTCTGTATTCTCCTCTTCATCGTGGACGTGGCGGGTAAGACCGTTGGTGGTTCGCAGCGATGGATTGCTCTGGGGCCTTTGACGTTTCAGCCGTCTGAATTTGCAAAAGTCACCATTGCAATCGTGGTCGCAAGATTCTTCTCGTCGAATCAACAGGACACGCCCTACACGATTCGAGATCTTCTGCCTTTGGGTGGAATGGTCGGGATCGTGTTTGCCTTGATCTATGCGCAGCCTGACCTTGGTACTGCCGGTGTCTGTCTGATGATTGCCGCAGCACAGGTTTGTTTCATTCGGATCGATGTCAGAAGTTTCCGACTCGTTCTCCTATCAGCACCGATCGCAGCGGCGATTGTTTTTCAACGGCTGCTTCCTTATCAGCGACTTCGCGTCATGAACTTTTTTAGTCCGGATTACGATCCATCAGGAACCGGCTATCAATCGAAACAATCGATCATTGCCGTGGGGAATGGTGGCGCTTTCGGTAAAGGCTTCGCACAGGGTACTCAGGCGCATTTAAAGTTTCTTCCTGAGCGTCACACCGACTTTATCTTCTCAGTCTTTGCTGAGGAACATGGGTTTTGGGCCGGAAGTTTTGTCTTCATCATCTTCGGGATACTCGGGTATATGTCTCTCGTTGTGGCCCGGCAAAGTCGTGATACCTTCGGCGGAATGCTGGCGATCGGTGTCGGCGCGTTGCTGTTCATCGAATTTGCGATCAACGTATCGATGGGTATGGGCATCTTCCCTGTCGTCGGAATTCCTTTGCCTTTCTTCTCGTTCGGTAGCTCGGCGATGCTCACGGTTTGCGTTTCCGTAGGCCTCCTCGTAGCGATCAGTCGCGCCAATTCCAATGTGAATCGAAATATCTGATTGTCCTCTCC
>SEDW01001273.1 GCA_004193325.1 Pseudomonadota bacterium
TCGACTGGTGGCCAGTACGATTTTGAAACCCAAAGCTGGACCAACTACACGAACGAACTCATGGTCGAGCGTGTCGGTCACAAAGCAGTTTGGAACGGCGAGGAAATCCTGGTGGTCGGTGGACGTTCGAATCGTCTGAAGACTTACTTTGGCGAAGTCTTTGCTTACAATCCTGTTACGCAGCGTTGGAGAATTCTCTCAAGCTCGACGACACCGAACGGCCGCTACAATGCGTCGATCGTCTGGACCGGCAGCAGTGCTGTGATCTGGGGTGGCCAGTCGGATGATCAGAAATCCGAGAAGAGCGGTGGGATCTATTATCCTTAAGTCTCTTGAAGAATAAGTATCGACCAATAGCAAGGCCCGCCGGGATCATCTCCTGGCGGGCCTTTTCTATTTTCAACTGCTCTAACTCAGCCGAGCGGCGCGAGTAGAGGTGAAGTGGACTTTCTTGCGGCAACGATGACAGCATTGCGGCCACGATAGGATGAAATGTTCGACATGAGATCTCCTTGGTTGGAGGCAGAATACAAAATTTTCGGCGATTTGGGGATGTGATAGTGGGGCAGAAATCGATCTTTTTACTCTACAAATCGAAGGATTATTGTAATTTATTCAATGCTTTTGAACTCTTGTGTCATGACTTTGGAGACAGTATCAAGAGTATCTTCAAAATGCCGATAAATATCATATAGCTTGCACAGATTAGTCCCGGAGTCGGCCCATGGGTTTTCGGAAAAATGTCCTGTCTCAAATCAAAGACGCGATACCTGATGCCATTCGTGGTTCGGTTGGATCGGATATTTATTTGAACTACATCAAGCTCCGCACTCGCATGCTGGGCGCAGAGGTCAAAACCTTTGGCGATGTTCGTCCCATCGAATATGCTCTGGTCGAGAAGGGTAGAAAAGAACGGATCGTCTTTCTTCATGGCTTTGCTGACTGTAAAGAAAATTTCTTTGATGCCGCTCATGTGCTTTCTCTCGATTATGATCTTTTGATTCCTGATCTTCCTGGCTTTGGCAAAAGCTTCCGCGACTCAAACGAAGTTTATAATCTCGAACATTACGCGCGCTGGCTCGGCGATCTCTTTAAAGAACTCGGTTGGGACAAGTTTCA
>SEDW01000247.1 GCA_004193325.1 Pseudomonadota bacterium
AAAAAATTTCCTTTTGAAGCCTCCGGTGATGGCTCTCTTCTCATCCCGCCGCGCTTTGATCTCATGTCGCAGTACAGCGAGGAGAAAAACCACAAACGCGCCTGGTACCGCACTCTCAAAGGCATGCAAGGCGATGACGACAGTGGCAAGAGCACCGCAATCAAAGCTCTGCTCGACAATCCGGAAGATCTTCATCTCATCGATTTGGAAAATCGTCTGCGCGAACTCTCCCGCCACGATTCCTTTCTCTGGCTCTTAAAGCAGCAAAGACCGCACCTGTCGAATCTCCTCGTGGCCCATCCGATCGATGAGGACTGGGGCGATGCAGGAGAGAAAGGTTTGATCGAAGCGATGGGTCCGGATCTGCGAAGCCTAGGGCAAATTCTCTCCAAGGATCGTCAGGCCGAACTTGGTACGGCGCTCATGAGCGAAAATCTCGGAGCCCTTCGCGAAGCGCGGTTTTTAACCGGCGCTGGGCAAATCCATGGCGGAACTTTCCGTTCGCCCAAAAAAGATCCTTACGGCCGAGAGATCGCCTCGGTCAATCGCCTCTCCCTTTCCTATCTCTCCTTTCAGCTTAAAAAGCGTCTAAATCAGACCGGTAGCATGCTGATGGAGGTCTTTCGCGATTATCAATCCGCGACCGGCCAGCTTAAGTTCGAGGAGGGCAGCCTGAGCTTCGCCGATCTCATCAAAGGCGGTTTCCATCTCTTCACTCACGATGAAGCAGTCGGCGCCCGCTATCTCTTGAACCGCTCGATTCGTCATCTTCTTCTCGATGAATTTCAAGACACCAGTGTTTTGCAGTGGACCGTCTTTCAGTCGATGGCTGAGGAAATGCTCGCTGGTGAAGGCTTTCGCACGCCGGATGAACTTGACCCCACACTCTTTATCGTCGGCGATGCCAAGCAATCGATCTATGGCTTTCGTGAGGCGGACGCGGAGATTCTCGATACCGCGGCTGATTTTATGCTGGAACGCTCGGCACTTAATATCGAACTGAGTGCGAGTTACCGTACCCATCCCCTGCTTCTCTCTTTCGTCAATCAGAGCATGAACGGCTTGATGGATAATTTTCCTGTACACGAAGCCGCGAAGGACAAAGACGGTGCCGCCATAATTCGTGGCCGCGCCTCAGTCCTGATCAGCCCTCTCTTTAAGGGCGAGGATCCGGCGAGGACCGCAATTGAAGAAGAAGCGGAATTTATCGCGGACACAATTCATCAGCGTCTGAGCGAAGGCGAACTGGTTTTCGATAAGGCTGCCGGCGGCTACCGGGGCATGCAGGCCAAGGACTGCGCGGTACTCTACCGGGCCTCGACTCACGCCAGGACTTACGCAGCGGCCCTTAGAGCTCGCGGCATCTCCGTTCGGATTGAAGAGGGGCAGAGCTTTTTTACCCGTCCCGAAATTTCCGATCTCATGGCTCTCGTCAGGCTGATGGCCTACCCGAACGATATTCAGGCGGCTTTTCAAGTCTTAAAAAGCCCTCTGATCGCTGTCGATGACAGCATTTTGCTCGATGCGCTCCGTCGCCACAAGATCATCGTCGATGCCGATGCCAGCCTGAAATTCAGTGATCCCGTCGCGCCCCTGCTCGCAGATCTGGGTGATCGCGCGGAGCTTCTGCCAAGTTTTTTCTCCGCTCGGCACCTGACCCGGCCCTACAGTTGTCTTCAGGAGTTTTCCGAGGCGGGCCGCTGGATTGAGAAGTATAGAAACGCGTTCGACGAAGATGAAGGTATTCTCGCTGCCGCCAACATTCAAAAGTTTATGGAGCTCGTTCTCCAGAGTGATAACTCCTCGCAGCTTAGCTGGATGCAGGTCCTGCGGATGATCAGGGACAAGGAGAAGGAGGAGGCGATCAGTCTCGCTTCGGTCTCCGAGGATTCCGTGCAGCTCATGACGATTCATAAATCCAAAGGTCTCGAATGGCCTCTCGTTGTTGTGAGTGGCACCGGTGAGGAATGGGAAAAGGCGGACCTTTATTGGGCCAAGCTCAAGGACTCGCTGGTCGGTACCGGACTCTCTTATATCGGTCGCCGCTCGGATCTCCCGGATGAGGATCCTCACTTTCGTTACCTGGCGAAGACAGTGGGCGAAGAGGCGCTGCGCGAAAATTATCGACTCCTCTACGTGGCACTCACCCGGGCGCAATTTGAGGTTGTCGTGAGCGGCTATCAGAGAAAGGCGAAGGAGGAATCGAGCTACTTTCACGGGATCCTACGCGAAGCGGCTCTGGAGCTCAATTTTGCCCCTTATACACTCAATCCTGGGGCTCTCTATACCTCGGCCCGTGACGAACTGCCAATGGCCCGGCTGAAAGTCGAGACCAATGCCGGCGAGCCAGCCCCTGCCCTATCGGAGATCAGCCTCTGGCAGAGCACGCGTGAGGCCAATGCCGAAGGGGTCAGGATTCTTGCCCCTGCCCGTTTGCTCAATGACAAGGAGAGCATCAGCTCAGGCTCGCTCTCTTTGCCTTATGCGGCCGAGGCTGGCTCTTATATTCACCGGGCGCTTGAGTGCTCGGTGAAAGGTGAAATCTTTGAAGGTGAGAAATTCTGGCAAAGACTGAGGCGGCATCATCCTCAGAAAGCCTTTGGCAATGCCTGGGATCAGGTCCATGCCGAAGCGGAGAAGATCCTTGCTTCAAAGCCCTGGCTCGATCTGAGAGCGAGTGCCCGCCATGTCGAGGCTGAAATGCCGATCGCCTACTTGAAGGACGCCATGCTCGTGCGCGGCATCATCGACCTGCTCCTTCAGCTGGATGACAAGCGTTGGCTCATCGTCGATTACAAGACGAGTTGGGAAGCACTTGGTAACGAGGATCTCCTGGAACTGGCCCGCAAGAAACGTTACGACCAGCAGCTGGCCCTCTATCGTGAAGGGGTCGCGCGGCTTTATCCGGATTGCGAAATTTCCTGCGCGATCTTTTTCACCGCTCAGCAGGAGCTCGTGCAACTCCCCTAACAAAGGCTTTCTGACAGAAATTCTCAATTATACTTAGAAGGAAGTTTCGTTTCTTAGGCTTGATCCCTACGCCCTGAATTCTTAATCTCAATCCACAGCCAAGCGATTGTTAAGGAGGGCACTTTCATGGAAGGTCGAGTTGTACTTTTAAATGGCGATAGGATTGCCGTGCGCCTAACAGATTCGAGTTACAGCGTATTTCGTACTCTTTCCCCGCACAGCATTGAAATAGGCGATAGCTTTTTGGGCTCACTCTCCAGCACGGGCCCACAGCTCCTACTTCATTGCCGCACACAGCAATGGATTGACGTGAAGGTCAAGCTGGCGAGAAGCCAGGTAGCCGCTCGAACCAAACGTTATCTTCTCAAAGCCAATCCCTTAGCTGCCCATTGATCATGTCCGTCGCTCTAAACGAAGAGCAGACGCAAAAAACCCTCATGAGCGAGCCTAGCCAGGCTTAACTCATGAGGGTTTTTGAAAGATTCATTCAGAATCAAACAGAATCGCTGCGGACGACCTTGCGGCCAGAGCGAAGAGATTCGTCGAAATCATTCAGCAGTGTTTGTTCCGCTTCCTGATTTCTTAGTCTCAGAACCATGCCGATGCCGTAAATCGAATGAAGTTCGACATTGTCGCTGACTTCGCGCAAAGCCTTTCTGACTTCAAAAATCTTACGATCGAGCGCGTTGTCGCTGACGGCCAGGGAGCCCCAGAGTTCGCGTTTCAAAACATCCTTCGGCACGATGGTACCTTGAGCGCGGATCAACTCCGAAAGAAGATCGATTTCCCGGGCTGAGAGTATCAATTGGCCTTTGGCGCCGCTGATCGATTTATACTTCAAATCGACTTTAAGATCGCCAAACTTGAGGAGATTGAGACGGTTTTTGTCGTTTAGATCTTCAATACGCGCTCTCAAACGAGCGACCACTTCCGCAGGGGAAATGGGTTTCCGCACGAAATCATCAGCGCCGGCTGCCAGAGCCTGAGTCACGCTGTTGTCTGACTCATCGCCACTGATAACGATGATCGCAGTCATCGGCCAGAGCGAACGCAATCTAGGAATTATATCGAGCCCACACTCATCCTTCAGGTGGATATCGATGAAGGCACCTATCGGAGCAAGATGTTCTGCGCACTCAAGCAATTGCTCGCTTGTGACAAACGCAAAATTCTTAATACTCAGCGTTTCCTCGATAATCTTGGCCATAACCGGATCATCGTCGAGGGTAACGGTATAGGGAATATGCGACAGATCTTTCAATCTTGATAAGGTCTGCTGCTGTTCGGACATCGCCAACACCTCATAAGGTACTCTCTGACACTACAGACATTTGTACCGGATTCTGTGAGAATCTTCTAATCTTTTTTGGACAAAAAAAACCAAATTATCTCGTTTTTTTAACTATCTAGAACATCGCCTGCCATTCGACTGACGAGCCCCGCATTCAAGAAAGCAGGGAAGCGTCCGATATACTAATCGAAATCAACTAAAAATCAAGCCAGGTTAAACGATGAGCGAGCTTGAGTTAGAGAAAAAAGCGCTAGCCGGTGATGTGGACTCCCAATGTTCACTCGCACTCTTGCATGAAATCGGTTTGGACCGTCCGCAAGATTATGAAAAAGCAGCCTATTTTCTGCAGATGGCAATCAGCAACGGTAGCCAGCTCGCATGGGAAAAGCTTAAAGCACTTTGTGACGCCGGCAAAGTTTCGTCCTCGTGGATGAGTGATCTTGCTCAGCCTCGCGAGCCACGTGTCGTTTCAAAGCCTATCCTAGCGCAATTGGGTCCCAAGATCCTTTTGCTCGAAGACGAAGAAGACCTGCGTGAAATGCTTTGCGAAACACTGCAGGCAGTCGGATATCAAGTCTTGGTTGCTCCAGATGGCGAAGAGGGTTTGAAACAATTTAATGCGCATTCTGATATTGCCATGATTGTTACTGATCTGAAAATGCCTAAAATGAACGGCCTTCAATTCATGACAGCCGTGAAGAAATTGCAGTTGGTAAACGAGCCACCCATGGTGGTCATGACTGCTTATTCTCAACAAAAAGTGATCGATGAAGGCAAAAAACTGGGCATCGCTGCCTGGATCGTCAAACCTGTGAAGAAGGATATGCTGCTTGAAACGCTGCAGAAAATCCTGAAAAGGAAGACGAGTTGACAGGAATAAATCAAAATCGTTTTGAACGACATGATCTTAAATGTGTAGTAATCTCGCCATCGAGTACTATACGTGGTCTTATGTCGTCGATTTTGAAAGAACTGTCTTACACAAACATAACCACTGTCTCCGATATGAAGACCTGCATTGAGATTATGGAAACGGAGCCCGTTGCTTGGGTGATTTCTCCAGTTCGTGACGGCGCAGACGGAAATGTCCTGCACATCCTCGATATCATCGATAAAAACCCTGCTCTCCGGGCCATGAAGATTTCCATCATTCGCGAGGACGACGACAGCTGTATACCAAGAGC
>SEDW01000248.1 GCA_004193325.1 Pseudomonadota bacterium
GCCTATAACGGCAATGTCAGATGAGCGAGAACCTTGGCTTTTCTCGTGGCTTTGCTTCTCAAGACTCATCCATGTCTCCCATTCGTGAGATACGAGCGAATTGTGGCTTCAGGCAAGGGACGGATGAGGCTTTCCCATTCCGGATTGCGCTGGCCTTGGAACTGGAGCTGTCTGACTCGATGCAGAACAGCTGAGAGATACAAAAGGTTCAATGCAACAGCCGCTGCCTTGCGTTCAGGCAAAGCATCAATCGCTGAGCCTTTGGCCCAATCATTAAATGCCGCCATCGCCGGCCCACACCAAACCTGATAATCGATTTTGCGATCGCTTACGCCGCGATTTGCCCAGTGCGAGGACTGGCCGAGATAGGAGCGAAAAACGAGCGCCATTTTATGTTTCGGATTCGATTCCGCAATTTTGATTTGTGATGGATCGCGTTCTTCAAAGAAGCGTCTCGTATCATCCCAGGCTTTCGCCAGTGTCGTGCGAAAGTAAGTATCTTCCAGAGTCTTACGATCTTTCTCCGGAATACTTTCGAGATCGGGATAAGCGCGGTAAAGCTCGTAGAGCTTAGCCGCACGCATGGGAAACATCGTTCCACGCTTGAGCACCTGAAGCTTCACACCCATTTCAAACATATCAGCGGCCGGAGCCATGATGAGATCGCTCTGCTGCGTTTCCGCGAGCATTTTGCGAACCACTTCACTCGTGCCCGCTTCCACGCAGGCCTGATTCACAGTCCCGGTGACAATATAAGAAGCGCCCATCGTGATCGCAGCTAGAGCAGCATGCGGAGTGGAGATACCACCGGCAGCGCCGACTCGCAGCGGCTCGTGATAGCTATGTTCTTTTTCAATTTCATTTTTGAGAAGAAGCATTTGCGGCAGAAGTGTCACGAGGGGACGATTGTCGGTGTGGCCACCGGAATCGGCCTCGACCGTAAGGTCGTGAGCCACAGGCACTGATTGTGCGAGTTCATGCTCAAGCTTTGTGATCGCACCTTCCGAAAGCAAAGCATCAAGCATTGCAAGCGGTGGAGGCGACCAGAAATGTTTCGCGAGCTCGACCCGGGAAACTTTGGCAATGATGCGATGCGAACTATGAATCCGACCTTCCGCATCTTTGCGAAGACCTTTCACCCGATAACGAACCAGGGCTTTACTCAAACGCATGAACGCTGACGCTTCGACCAGTTTCACCTCTTTTTCGTGCAGAAGATCGCAGAGGCGTTCTTCAATGCTCGGTTCCTGAGGCGTATGAATAAAATTTACGGCGAAGGTCTGTTCACCCAAATCTGATTTGAGACTGTCAATCGCCTGGGCGACTGCATTCAGACTTAAGCCTGCAGCACCGAAAGAAGCGAGCATGCCTTCTCGCGCGAGTGTTTTGACGAGCGCCACGCTGGAGATCCCGTGGGCCATCGATCCAGCCATGTAGGAATAGCGAAGACCATGCGTCTCAGCGAAACTGCGATCCCCCCAATTCTTCAAATTGATCGCGGGCACAACAATGCGTTGACCCTCGACAGTATGAAAATCGAGATCTTGGTGGATGGACAGCACGCTGTCCGCCTGCAGTACGCTCATATAACTCTCCAGCTAAGACCCGCTAAGGGACGGGTCTGAAACTTTCTTAACTTATCGCAGATCATGAATAATTAAAGAACTTTTCTATGATGAAATCGTCTTCATAGCGACGAGTTTTTCACGTCGGTATCTTTGGCAGCCGTCATTGACGGAGTCATCCTAACCGCTCAAAGCCCTGCTGTGCCTATGCTGCGCAGCGCCAGGGATTGTTCGAAATCTGCGGATTTGAGCTTATAAGGACTGTCCTTTTTTAGCTAGCAGCAAAGAGCCTGACTTGCTAACATTCCGCCAAAGCTCTAGGCCGAAAGCATGAGTCTCACTGACTTTAGGGAGCCCAGGCGCAACGCCGAGGCCCGCAGGTCAGACCTCTCTTACCCTGGTGATTGATGCGCTATCAAAATGTTTATTTGAACGCTTTGAGCTATGACCTTCCGGATGAAGTCGTGAGCACGGCTTCTCTCGAGGACGCTCTAAGACCTGTGTACCAAGCACTCCACATTCCTGTAGGACAGCTTGAAGCTCTTACTGGTATTCGCGAAAGACGCTGGTGGCCGCGTCACTTCAAAGTGAGCGATGGCGCAGTTGCGGCTGGTAAGAAAGCCTTGTCCTCACTTGGACTCAAGGGAAAGGACGTCGATGTCCTGGTCTACACAGGTGTCTGTCGTGACTACCAGGAACCGGCTACAGCCTGTCGGGTTGGAGCAGAGCTGGGCCTCGATGCCGATGCGACACTTTACGATTTAAGCAACGCTTGTGTAGGTGTGCTGAACGGAATCATCGAAGTGTCCAATCGTATCGCGCTGGGTCAGGCCAAAGTAGGCATGGTCGTTTCGTGCGAGTCCTCACGCGATATCAACGAAGACACCTTGCAGAAACTTCTCAAAAATCCAGACATGAACTTTTTGAAAGACAGTCTGGCTACCTTTACTGGCGGATCCGGGGCGGTGGCTATCGTCATCAGCAGTGATCCGACACTCGGCCGCGCCCATCGCTTCCTCGGCGGCGTGGCGAAGAACGACAACAGTCAGCACGAGCTCTGCAAATGGGGTTTTCAAAGACTTCGTCAGACCGTGTTTGAACAATTTATGATCACCGATGCAGTCGGCGTCATGAAACATGGCGTTAATCTCGGCATCAAAACCTGGCACGCACTCCTCGAGGAAATGCGCTGGCTACCTGAGCAGGTCGACAAAGTTATCGCTCACCAGGTTGGTCAAACGCATCGAAAATCAGTCTTGAATGCTATGGCAATTCCCATGGAAAAAGACTTTGAGACCTTTTCCTATCTCGGCAATATGGGAACGGTCTCTCTGCCGCTGACAGCTGCGATTGCCGACGAACAGGGCTTTTTAAAATCAAACGATCAAGTCGCCTGGCTTGGTATCGGTAGTGGACTTAACTGTCTAATGTTGGGGCTAGAATGGTAAACATCGAAGTCAGTAAGAAACTCTATCCCTTCACTGGCGAATACCTGCCTTTGGCTCATAAAGCCAAGATGCATTATCTCGACGAAGGCGCAGGCCCCACACTTTTGTGTCTGCATGGTAATCCAACCTGGTCCTTTTATTATCGGAATCTCGTCGGCCGTATGCGCAACGCCTACCGTGTCGTCGTTCCCGATCATATCGGTTGTGGATTGTCAGATAAACCTGGTGATGAAGCTTATAGTTACCGCCTTGAGCAAAGAGTTGAAGATATCGAGGAGCTCGTCAAAACTCTCGGACTCAAAGACATCACGCTCATCCTCCACGACTGGGGCGGTATGATCGGCCTTAGTTTTGCGACGCGTAATCCATCGCTCGTCAAACGTATTATCCTTATGAACACCTCCGGCTTTCCTCTGCCCAAAACCAAGGCGCTGCCTTTCACCCTTCATCTGAGCCGCACTCCGCTGCTTGGTGATATTCTTCTTCGCGGCTTTAATGCTTTCGCCGTTACAGCGAGCTGGATCGGCTGCAAATATAAGCGCCTGTCGCCGACTCTACGGAAAGCCTATCGCGCGCCCTACACGACCTGGAACAATCGCCGCGCGGTTCACCGCTTTGTGCAGGATATTCCTTTGAGTGCGAAGGACCCTTCGTGGGCAACCGTATCCTTTACTGATAAACATCTGGAGAGCCTCAGCGACAAACCGATGCAAATCATTTGGGGCGAGAAGGATTTTATTTTCGACAATCATTTCCTCTCCGAATGGCGACGCCGCATGCCGAAAGCGGAGATCCACAGCTACCCAGAAGGTGGCCATTATATTTTGGAAGATCTTGGCGATGAAGCCATTGATCTCATGAAAGACTTCCTCAATCGCCACCCGATTGAGCCGGCGCGGGTTTACCATTAAGATGAGCGATAACATTTCGAACATCGCCCGACATCTTACCCGTATGGCCAAACTCCGCCCTTTTCAGGAAGCCGTGATTTTCCCGGCTGCCAAGGATAAGAGTGGGCACACGGCCTACACGCATCTCACTTTCAAACAGCTCGATGAGATGAGCGAGAACGTGGCGCGCGGCTTGCTCGAAAATGGTATCACTGCAGGAATGCGAACGGCGTTCATGGTAAAGCCCTCGCTCGAATTCTTCGTTATCACCTTTGCCCTCTTTAAAGCGCGAGCAATCCCGGTCCTCATCGATCCAGGCATTGGCCTCAAAAATATGAAGCGTTGCCTGCGAGAATCCGAAGCCGAAGCTTTTGTTGGAATCCCTGCCGCGCACCTGGCCCGAAGTATTTTGGGCTGGAAGGGCAAACACAACTCCTGGAAGAAACTCGTCAGCATCGGCAGTCGCACCTTTCCGGGCACAATTCCCTACAAGACTCTTCTCGTTGAAAAGGCTCAACAGAATCATCTTCCGGAATCACGTCTTGACGACATTGCAGCGATTCTCTTCACCTCAGGAAGCACCGGCGCTCCCAAGGGCGCGATCTACACGCATCGCAATTTCCTGGCGCAAGTGGAACTCCTCTCGAGCAGTTTGAGGATTGCGGTTGGCGAAAGAGACCTCTGCACCTTTCCTCTCTTCGCCCTTTTTGCACCGGCTCTCGGCATGACTGCCGTTATCCCAGATATGGATTTTACCCGGCCGGCAAAAGTTGATCCTTTGAAAATCAAGGAAGCCATCGATAATTTTGGCATCAGCAATATGTTTGGTTCTCCTGCACTAATCAAACGGGTTGCGGCTTACGGTCAAGATCACGCCTGGCATTTCCCTTCGCTTCTGCGAGTGATATCGGCCGGAGCACCGGTACCGGCATCGGTCATCGAAGGCTTTCGTAGCCTTTTGCCCGAAGCGGCTGAATTCTACACACCCTATGGTGCTACCGAATCCCTGCCCGTCGCGATCGCGGAGAGCAGGCTTCTCTTAGGCGAAGCTCGCAAAAAGCATAGTTCCGGACGCGGCCTTTGCGTTGGCACTCCCGTCGCTCCAAGTCTCGTCAAGATTCTTCGCATCACCGATGATGCCCTTGAAACCTTTAGCGAAGCGGATCTCCTCAGCGGCAGTGAAGTGGGCGAGATCATGGTCTCCGGCGCTCAGGTAACGGAATCCTACTACAATCGTAAAGATTCCACTCTCGCAGCGAAAATTCGTGACGAGGACGGAAGACTCTTTCATCGCATGGGCGATCTGGGTTATGTCGATGACGAAGGTCATCTTTGGTTCTGCGGCCGAAAAACTCACCGTGTGCAAAGCAGCAAGGGTGAGCTCTACACGATTCCAATTGAAGCGATCTTCAACCTGCATCCTAAGGTGTCGCGCACGGCTCTCGTCGGCCTCGGCCAAGTCCCGAATCAGATCCCCCTACTCTGCGTCGAGCCTAAAGAAGCGATGACGAAGACGGAGCAGGCCCAACTCTTCTCCGAACT
>SEDW01000010.1 GCA_004193325.1 Pseudomonadota bacterium
TCAATTGATTTCTACTTAATAGAGGCTTTTTAATTAACTGGCTAGACAGACAATACTGGTTGGCCAGTCGTATCAAGCTGTCTACTACTTGGAGACATACAAATGACTACAAATATCCTAAAAAGCTTCGCACTCCACCTCTCTGGCCTAGGCCTGGCAGCCACTCTAGCAGTTGGTTGTGGATCAGCGAATGACCAAAATAGTGAATCCAGTATCTACGGTGGAACCAAAACCGCTTCCGGTGATTGGCTGAACGCAGTCGCTCTCACCGATACCGCAGGCGGCGTGTTCTGTACAGGCACCGCGGTCACACCAACGCTTGTCGTAACTGCAGGCCATTGCGCAGAAGCTGTTTCAAGCCTAAGGGCAATTGGCGTTTATGTTGGTGCTGGCAAAGCAGGCGGCGCTTACCTCGGCCAGTACACAATCTCCAAATTCAAGGCTCATCCTAACTATCAAGGCGCAGATTACGATGTTTCTTACGTCGTTCTCTCGAAGCCTTTACCTCTCGCAGCCAGCGCTTATATTCCCGTCGTTAAAAGTAAAGCTGAGAACGACGAATTGATGAAAGTTGGCAAGACAGCTCGCATCGTCGGCTTCGGCCAACGCGAAAACGGTGACTACGGAGTGAAGTATCAGGTGGATGCACCGATCGTTGACATGAGTAACACCGAAGTCGCCATCGGCGGCAGCGGCAAAGACTCTTGCCAAGGCGACAGCGGCGGACCGGCTTTTGCGAAACTCGCAAGCGGCGAATGGCGTTGGGTTGGTGTGGTATCTCGGGGTGGAAGCTGCGGCACAGGCGGCGTTTACGGCCTTGTGACTGCTAACATCTGCTGGATTCAAAAGGATTCAGGAATCAATCTCGGCCTCGCTCAAGGCGTTTGCTCAACAGGGACATCGACAGCGTCCAAATAAAGAATCGAAGGGAAATAAGCCCGGGATCAGCGATGATCCCGGGCTTTTGTTTTTAAATTCTTTTTAATTGCCAATCTCTCTCGGGGTTTAAGGGCTCTGACTCGTATTCTACCGCAGCCCGCCGATAACCTCGTTGTGGAGGTTGCCTATGAAACGTACATTACTGGCATTGTGTTTAGGCCTTGTCGCCTGTGGACAGGACGGAGATGGCCCCGCTATTCCCGAAGCCCAAAGCGCACCCTCCGGCGACGCCGCTCCTGACGTCGAAGAGAATGGTACCGACTACAGCAGTAATAATGATCCGCGTCTGACCACCCTCCCCGTCTCACTCAAAAACAAAGTCTTGAGTTGCGAAGCCAAAAGTCATTTCTATGACCTTGGTGCTCAGGCTTGTACGAGCATTTCTCCTGCACCCTTCGACTGTGTAATTGGCGACGCGATGAAAGCCATCATCGATCCCACCACCGTCAAGCCGCTCGAGGACTACCTTGTGAGTAAAGCCGCCGGCCAGACTCTCTACTCATGTACAGCAGACGAGAAAAACATCTCTCTTCACTTTTATAAGTTTGAAAACGGCGTCGTTCAGTATCGCAAGCTAAACGTCGCCAAACGGCCTTAAGCTCCTGCGAGATCTTTGTCTTTGCGAACAATATTCTTCGGCAACTCGCTCAACAGATCCATCCCAGGCGTTTTAAATTGTGCATCGATCACGCGGAACAGTCCGTGATTTTGCACTTTCGCGCGTTCCTCGTAGACGTCCATTTCGCTCTGCGGAGCTGCAGCACGGCCCGACACAATCTCGCGCATCGCTTCCTTCAAAACAACCGGCTCCTTCTTAGCGATCGCTTTTTCACAGCGTTCTCTGAGATCGGCAGCCTTACGTTTGATAAGAGCTTCACCCTGCGTCTCGGCGATTTTCAACTGGGTCAAAGATTCGGGCAAACGGTTTTGCCGCGCGAGACTCAGACCGAGATTGTACGCCACCAGCGCTCCGAGATGCGGGTGACGGCCATCGAGTGCTTTCAGAGCATTTCGATAAGAATCTTCGCTCTCCGTCCACTTTTGAGTGGCGGCATGGGCAATTCCAAGATTGTTCATAAAAGAGATCATTTCGCGAGCCGTTGATTCCGAGTCAAGATATTCCGAAGCTTCAGCAAGGAGCCCGTTGGCAACAGCGTGCTTTGCATAAACGTTTTGCACCATACCGATGTCGCCACCGATTTTGCGGGCTTCGGTCGCGATCTGCATCGCTCGCTCGGGCTTGCCCACTTCCGCCGAGGCATCCGCAAGATTGCACATTCTCTCGATGTTACCTGGAACCATCTGGTTGGCCTGCTCAAGGCATTTTAAAGCCGTGGCAGGGTCGCCCAGGCGAAGGAGGATCTTACCGAGGAGCGATATTTCTTTGGAGCTCGGCGTGCCTTTTCTCGAATTGATAAGGATGATATCCCGCGCTTCCTGAAAGCGCCCTTCATGAAAGGCGATGACTGCGGTGAGATAATCTTTTCGTCTCTGTTCGATCTTAGGCAGGGCTTGAAACACCTGGTTCAGCATCTTGGCCTGATCAAGATTTCCGGCTTTCGACGCATTGACGATTTTATCTTCCTGGTCGGCACTTTCCTGCGGAAAGTTCCAGCGTTCCAAGGCGTCGGTAAGGGAAAGTTTAAATTGTTTAACGGGTGAAGGTTTATTGATGATAAAGACACCGCGAATCTCTTCGATCAGTGGCTTGTCTTCGGGTTTGACCAGACTCGAATGGACGACGACAGGGGTACTTTCGTGCCCGTGTTGCCTTACATGCTGAATAAAAGCATGCCCCTCGACCTTGTGTATTTTCCACTCCGTGATAACGAGATCAAAGACCTGTCCAACGTGCAGCGCTTCACAGGCTTCATCGAGTGTTTCACAGCAGACGATCGTCTCGGCACCCATCTCGGTGAGAACCGTTCTCAGAAACTGCTGCTGCGATGTGTCCGGATCAAGAATCAAAACCGTGGCGAGAGGAAACTTCCCCTTAAAGCTCTGGATGTCGCTCGTGCCTAAATATTTCTGACTAAGATTTTTGATGCTGCCTGAGCTGTCTGGAAAATCATGGAGGGTCTGTCTCATGTCAAGCATCGCTTCGAGTCGACTGTTATTTTTCAATCGTGCCTCGATCACTCGCAACCTTTGAGCGAGAGAGCTGTCGATCTTTTGCACAATGGATATCTCAAAGTCTTCGAGGACCTGCGTATCAGCAGTCTTTTGAAGACGAGCACGCATGTCCATGGCAATCGCCTGGCCCACAGTCGGACTCGCCAGAAGGCGTTTGACGAGTTCGGCGAGCTCGTCGGCAAAGCTGTTGTAGGTAAGCTGACGGGAATGGATGGAGAGCGCACCAAATGCGTAATAGTCTTCGTAATTGGTTCCGCTAGGTTCGTTGATCAGAACTGAGATCATGATATTGCTATAGGCCTGCACCTCGAGGGGGAGCCTCAGACAGTGCCATTGATTCAGCTTGTCATCGCTCAAAGGCGAAACAAACATCCAACCGATGGAATTGTTACTCATCGTATTGAATGCATCGAGAACTGAGTGAGCGATGAAGATATTGGAGTAACCATTCTCCAAAAGCACACGGCGGATCGTCCCCGCGATAGCCATCGTGGGTTCAACTATTACTATACCGACTGACTTATCGAGCAGGAAATCACTTAGGATCGGTTCCAATTTTGCTCGCTCCAAGGCTTTGCTTTGTTTCATTACGTACTTGCATCGTCAAATCCATCGAAATTCTAGAGTGCCAAATAAATCGGGTTTTTATCGACTTGCAAAAAAACTTTAGTTTTAAAAAAACTTTCTGTATTTTTCGCTTATATCAGCGGCTTAGACAGGTCGTTTTCTGACTATTTAAGACTTGATAAACCTCGCTTGAAAACTGTTTTTGTCACGCCGAATACTATGAGGTTAGCGCTGGGACATATCCCCATCGTTTCATCTTAGAGGTATCGCCATGGTTCGGAAACTGTCTTTTAGAGGCGCCAGCGCCTTGCTGATCTCCAGTTCACTGCTCCTTGCCTGTGGCGCCGAGACAACGCCATTTAAAGGCTCAGATAAAAAAATCATACAAACGGATAAAACGAGTGACGTACGAAGTGATGTCACTCGAACTTTTTCTTCGGGCAAGACCAAATCTGTCGAGCTGACACTCAACTCAGGCTTCGCGGATCTCACCCAGTCCTTTATCCTCGAACAAAATCCTCGCCAGCAGGAACAGTTCATTCAGATCGAGCGTCCTATCTATAACGATGGCTTTACCCAGGGACACAAGGGACTGAGCGCCTCTCAGACCTTTAACATCTCCGAAGCCGGTATCTTCGATCTCCTGCTCATGATCGACAACTCCAGTTCGATGGGACCCTATCAAGGTCGTCTGTCAAAGACACTTCCGGATATTTTGCGCCACATCACTAACACCAACTGGCGAATTGCTGTCGTCACGAGTAGCAGTCCCTGTCTCCGCAAAACCGATGGCGGAAAATCTTATATGACACGCGCAGACTTCGATAAAAACCCTGCGCAAGCCGATATCGATTTTCAAAAAATGATCCAGGTCGGAGAAACCGGTAACCCAGTGGAACGCGGTATTTTGATGGCTACACAAGCCATGCAGGAAACGGGTTGTGAAACCGGTAATGTATCATGGCTTCGTCCCGATTCTCAACGAGCGGTTCTCCTTTTAACAGACGAAAACAATTGCGGGAGTGCCTCAAACGAGGGCTGCGCGGGACTTCCCTACGAGAAGGCTGAATATTTCTTTGATCGCGTTGGCAAAGCGGTAACGGTCAACGCCATGCTTCTGACACAGGAGCCGCCTAGCGTAAGTGCTTCGAACCCTAACGATCCAAACCGCGACTGCCAAAACTCAGGTGGTTATGGCGAAGCCCCCAATCCAAAAGAATATGTTCGTCTGGTCGAGGCCACCGGCGGACGTTTCGTGGACATCTGCCGCTCGAATTATTCCACAGTTCTCGGTCAGATTTCCGAAGATGTCGGCAAGAAAATCAACGTGCAGTTCGAACTCGAGTTTCCGGCGGAAATCGCCAGCATGGATATCAAGATCGATGGCAAAAAGGTCAACGCCTTTAACATCAACGGCAAGATCCTTAGCGTCCTCGAACCGGTGACTGCCACCAACGCCAAGCTCACAGTCGCTTATAAGCATGACCCCATAACAATGGTCAAGAGCTTTACTCCGAGCCGAAGCCTCGACACAGGGACAATCGAAGTCTTTGTCAATGACACAGCCCTCCCCATAAAGGATTACAGTTTCAATGTCGCAACCGGAAAAGTTGAGCTTCGCGATCTTCCTCCCGAACTTGCCCTGGTCAAGCTCAGGTATCGGGACAGCGCCGCGCTGCCGAAGATTTTCACTTACCTGAAAGACTACTACCTAGAGACATTGGAAGTGACAGTAGCCGGAACCAAGACCAAAAATTTCACCGTCGACCGCGGAACTAAAAAACTGACTTTGACCGATGCGCCCCGCGACGGTCAGGCTGTTTATATCACCTATGAACTTCCAGGCGACCGTCACGTCGAGTACCCGATCCTCGGTGTTCTCAATGACGAAATCGAAGATTATCAAATCGTCGATCCGGCCACCAACGAAGTCCTCAAGTCCACTCTCGATCGCGGCACGATCCTCCTCGATCCGATCGATGTTCAGGGCGGCCGTGTGGTGGAGGCAAGGTATAACCTCCTCCACGATTTCGAAGGCCTCAAGTTTGTGCTCGAGAATTCGAAAATACCTTTCCCCGGTACACTCAAGATCAACGCCGGTGGCGATGAAAGTGTCTGTGCCAACGATATCCTGGTCGAATCCGCCAAGCTCAGCTTTAGCTGCAAGGACGAAGACTTCAAGGCGATCGCAGTCAGCTACCAGTATGCTGATGATTACAAAAACACCTTTGATATTGGAACGACCTTCTCCGGTATCAAGAGCTATAGGGTTTTTATCAACGGTGTGGAGACGAGCAACTACACGATCCTCGGCGACGAGCTGGTGATTCTCAAAAAGAATCTGCCGCCAGATTCGGAAGTGAAAGTGCTTGTGCATCCTGAGGTCTAATTAGAGATTGACCATCAAGATATTCCTGGTTCTTAAGGGAATGTTTCGCATGATACGCACCCCACTAGAGAACATGAGGGGTGATGGTAAGGAAGAAACGGTTCTGACTATGCTTTGATCCCTCTCGCCTACGCCCCCGAATCTCTCGCAAGAAAGATTCGGGGGCCTTTTTTTGTCTGTCGTCTGCGCAAAAAAAAGATGGGCAGCAAGGCCTTGCCTCTGGTAATTATTGAACAGACTGTGTGGCGAACATGCTTTTATTACACACCCAAAGGATTTGTATGCGCGTTCCCTTTATCGACCTCAAACGGATCGTAACCCCTATCCGTGAACAGGTTCTGGCTGATTGGACCGAATGCCTCGACAACACCGAGTTCGTCGGTGGTCCCGGTGTGCAAATGCTCGAAAAAAAATTGGAAGCTTATCTTGAAACGACTCACGTCGTCGCTTGTGCCAACGGTACCGATGCCCTCGTCATCGGTCTTCAGGCTCTGGGCATAGGGCATGGTGCTAAAGTTGCCGTTCCCAATATGACATTCTGGGCGCCTTACGAAGCGATCGTTCAGGTCGGCGCGACGCCGGTCCTTGTCGATATCAGCCCGCGTGATTTGCAGATGGACTTTGAAGAGTTCTGTCGCGGTCATGAAAAATTCAAGTTTGATGCCGCTATCCTTGTTCATCTCTTTGGGTGGACGAGTGAAAATCTTGAGAACTACCGCGCTTACTGCAAAAAGCATAATATTCGTCTCCTCGAAGACGGGGCTCAGGCTTTTGGCGTTCGTAAAAACAACCGATCGATCTATGCCGATGCTGAGATCTCGACGATCTCCTTCTATCCAGCCAAGGTCTTGGGTGCGGCCGGTGACGCCGGCGCTATCATGACCCCGGACCCAAAGCTCGCGGAAAAGATCCGTTCGCTCTGCAACCACGGCCGCGCAGGTCACTATACTTATGACTACGTCGGCTGGAACTCTCGCTTGAGCGGGCTCCAGGCGCGTTTTCTGAATCGCATGATCGATCAGATTGATGGCATGCTCGCCTCGCGCATCGAGGCGGAGAATTATTACCAGGAAGTCTTTGCCAAACACACGGCTGATTGCATTGTCCATAAAGCGCCGCAGGGCGTCCGCAGCAATGGTTATCTTTGTGTTCTTGAAAGCCGGAAACGC
Organism: Pseudomonadota bacterium; assembly: GCA_004193325.1. Lineage (GTDB taxonomy): Bacteria > Bdellovibrionota_B > Oligoflexia > Oligoflexales > Oligoflexaceae > Oligoflexus. The sequence continues at coordinate 7,198 of SEDW01000010.1, forward strand.
ACCGGAGATGATCTATCGGCAAGTCTCCGAGACGATGGCATCGGCAGCGCTAGAACATACCCACAGACACTCTGTGAGCAGCCTCCAGCGAAAGACGCTTTGCGGACCTCTGATCTCGCGCATTCCAAGCGTTTCAGCAAAATGGTTATCAATTTGCCTTTATTCGCCGGTATTACGCTCGAAGAATGCAAAGCCTCTGCCGATTCTTTACTGAAAGCCTTCAAAGTCAGTGTATAATGATTTGGAATTCACGCTTGAAATAAGGGGAAACACCATGGCAACGATCGATTTTCAATGCGAGGTCAAAACTTCTTATGATCATCTTTGGAAGAACCTGATCGCGGAGCTCGAGCATCCCGAGCAGTTCAACCAGGGCATCATGCAATCGAAGATTCTCGAGCGCTTCAATAACGGCGTCCTCCGAAGCATTTCGGTTCCCGACGCGGAAGTTCGGGAAAAGATCACATTTCAATACGAACAAGGCGTCGTGAGCTCACAGCTCGTGGGGCATCCGGATCTCGTCGGTGTTATCGAAAAAAGAATTCGAAAGAGCCCGGACAAGCCCGGCATTCTGCTCCTCTCGAGCCACATCGAGTGGGAAAGCAACAGCCAGCGCGTCGATACCATGATTCGCCGCAACGTCGAGCGTTTCGTCACGCAGACTCTTGAAGCTGTAAAGAAGAAGGCCGAAGCCCTTGACGGCAAGGCTAGCTAAGAGCTGCCGACACTGTCCGATCCAGGCACAAAAAAAGAAGGCTCTCGTATGAGAGACCTTCTTTTTTGATTCCGGAATAAATGCCGGAGACCTAACTCAAGACGCTTTTTGACAGTCCGAGCAATGACCGAAGAGTTCAAGCGAGTGCTTGGTCAACTTGAACGAGTACTTCTTGGCAACTTGTTCCTGAAGACGCTCGATCTCTTCGTTTTCAAACTCAATAACTTTATGGCAGATAAGGCAGATCAAGTGATCGTGGTGAGCACCTGGCTCCATGACTTCGAATACGGATTTGCCATCGGAAAACTGTTTCTGATCGACTAACGCGGCGTCTTTCAAAAGGTTTAACGTGCGATAGACCGTGGCGAGACCAGGATTGTGATCCTTGGATTTGAGCTGGCTATAGAGCTCTTCAGCGCTCACGTGAGTCTTCATCGACAGGAATTCTTCGATGATGAAGTTTCTCTGTTTACTATGTTTAAGCTGTGATTTGGCTAGATATTGGTCCAATCGTTCCCAAAACCACTCATGCCCCACTTTCGACACTTCCAACATAGCGAATCTCCTTCATGCTCCGAATGAAGATAGGGAAACATGTCCCGGGTGTCAAGGAGCGGAAGCCCAAGATCAGGTCCTGCGCCCGCTTGATGAGGCTAAGCGAATACGATTAACTCGGTGTCACAGAAATTTTTACCTCAAAAAAAAGATCCGCCTAAAATATAGGCGGATCGCAAACGATTTCGGGGAACCAGTAAACATAAAGCTTATCGGTAAAATCTCTGAGACATTCAGAACTTTATTGTACGGAATTGTAACCTCGAAAAAAGGATCGCATTTCGCTAAGTGCCGGACATCGTTTCTATCGACAAAACTGATGAAAAAATCCGAACTTTCTCTGTTACAATTCGTTACAAAGCTACGAAATTATTTACTTTTTTCCGATTTCGACCGATAGTGGAGAAGTATCAAGACTGCCGGGATTGGAGCACACACTATGACTAAGAACATACTCATGATCGATGATGACACGAGCCTCGTTGAGCTGGTTCGGGAATATCTCGAGCAACACGAGATCAACATTCTCGAGGCGAACACTCCAGAAGCTGGATTCATCATGCTACAAAAGCATAGCCCGGAACTGATCCTCCTCGATGTCATGCTGCCTGGCAAAACGGGATTTGAAATCTGTAAAGAAATTAGACGGACTTCTGACGTGCCAATCATAATGTTGACCGCACGCGGAAGCGTCATCGACCGCATACTCGGCCTCGAACTGGGTGCCGATGATTATCTGCCTAAACCATTCGAACCACGAGAACTCCTGGCCCGAATCGTCGCAATCCTGCGCCGGGGCCGTGGGCCTGCCGCTGCCGACTCCAACGTTTTGCACTACGAAGATCTTTCGGTGGATGTCAGCCAGAGAACCGTGATTCTCAAAGGCAAACCCATTGCGATGACGACCACGGAATTTGATCTTCTCACCTTGTTTGCCGGTCGTCCCAATGAGACTCTGAACCGCGATCAAATATCTTTGCATCTCCGCGGTACGGAATGGGAGGCAGTCAGCCGTTCGGTTGATGCGGTCATGAGCCGTTTGCGACAGAAGCTCGAAGATGATCCGAAGCATCCGAGATTTTTCCGTACGATCTGGGGCACGGGTTATATGTTTATAGCCAAAGCCAAATAGTCGAAGGGAGGCCTATGAAGGGCTCAATATTTTTCAAGCTTCTCGGTATCCTCATCATCACAGGAATTCTAGTGAATTTCTTCGTGTATGCGGGCGTGCGATTTTTTGTAAATGCCACTCCCATCAAACGCGACATGTTTGAGAACTTCAGCAGCGAGAACCTGAACAAATATACGGCTGAGATTGGGTTTCCTCCCAATAAAGAGAAGATGGAAAGCATCGCCGACAAGACCGAAAGCGACATTCGAATTGAGAGCAACGGCAAGATCTGGCAGACATCCACCGATCTCCCTTCTCTCGATGAGGTTGAGGATCACCAAAAGCAGGGACGTATGGAGCGCGAGAAGCGCCGCGCCTTCGTCGAAAGCCAGGGGAAAGACCTTGGCACAGGATCTCCAGACGGCGGCTTTGGTGGCCCTCCTCCGGGCGGACCTGACTTTGGTCCTGGCGGCCCTCCCGATTTCGGTAAAGGCCCTCCGCAAAAACGTATGCCTTTTCTCTATGACTTCTTCGGCAAGGGCCCACCGCCGCAGGCCATCATTATTACCAAAGAGGGTACGCGCTATGGCTTTTTTCTCCCCGACCGGAGAAACTTTGCCGGCAAATATCAACGTCTGCTCTTTCCGACCCTTTTTCTCGTGACCTTTCTGATTGCGAGTGCATTCTTCGCGATTCGTTTCATCCTCCTCCCCCTCCAGACCCTCATGAAAGGGGTTGAGGCGGTTGCCGAGGGCGATCTCGAGCATCGGGTGCTCGTCAAAGGCGGCGACGAGTTCGCGGCCCTTGGCAATTCCTTCAACCGAATGGTCGAACGTATCAAAGAAACAATGGAAGCCAAGGAACGGCTTCTCATCGATGTGAGTCACGAACTGCAATCGCCGCTCGCAAGGATGAAACTTGCGATCGAATTGATGCAGGAGGACAAAGCCAAACAACGGCTCAAATTGAACCTCAAAGATATCGAGGCCATGGTTGCTGAAATTTTGGAATCAGCACGTCTCGACAGCTCTACAGGATCACTGCAGATTCAGAAGAGTGATTTAAGTCACATTATCAAAGAATTTTTGTACGTCTACGAAGCGATGGGTTCACCGGTCTTTCTCGAGAGCAGCAGCCCGAGTCTAATAGCCGAGATTGATCCATCCCGCTTTATCATCGTTTTGAGAAATTTGATCGAGAACGCTTTGAAACACGCGGACGCTGTTGAGAAGAGGGTCGATCTGAAAGTCTTTGATCAGGGCGACAGTATACGAATCGAAGTCAAAGACAACGGCAAGGGCATTGAGACAGACGAAGTGAGCAAGCTCTTTGAGCCCTTCTATCGCATTGATAAATCCCGCAACCGCCAGACCGGAGGTTACGGCCTTGGACTCAGCTTGTGTAAACGCATCATTGATGCCCACAACGGCTCGATCGGGATCGATAGCGGCAGCAGTGGGACCACGGTCTGGTTCTTACTGCCGAAAAAAAATAAGGGAAGCTCGGTCTGAGCTTTCCCCTAAGAGAGAAGTACATTTTCTACCGAAGGCCTTTAGCCCCCAAAGATACCGTCGAAGACAGATTTAGCCTGATCAGCGGCATTGCCGACAGCGGTGCCGGCTTCTTTCGCCTTTTCCACAGCTGCATCTTTCAGGACTGAAGCTTTGCTCGAGACGACGGCGTAGCCGGCAGCGCCAAGAGCTTTAAGTTCTTTGATATAGGCGAGAGCCTTTTGAAGAATGCTGCTCAGCTTCACCGAGAGACCCTGATCCTTGTCACCTGACTTCAAGTTTTTAAAGGCGACTTTGATCTTGGTGTCGAGAGCGGTGGCTTTGGAAGCGTCCTGATCTTTATCTGTGACGAAATAAGCCACTTCGTAGGTCGAGGTATCAATCAGGGGCTGGACCGTAATCACAGCTTTACTGTCTTTAGGCGCTTCAAACGAAAAGATAGACAGGTCCGCAATGTCTTTGAGAGCGACCCGAGTCCCAGCCTTATCTTCAAATCGGCAACCAACCGCTATCTCGGCCTTAACGATCTTTGGATCAGAGGCGAAGGCACAGGTGAGCAGAGCGCCACTGATTTGATTTGGGATGTTAGCCGCTTCGTTTTCCGCTGAGACTGTCTCTAACTTGGCTTTTTTCTCAGCCTCTACCTTTGCCTCAGCTTCGGCCGCGTGTTGCTCGGACGATTTTTTTGTAGTCGTCGTGGCAGCTGGCTGCGCACAGGCAGTCGCGAGAAGAAAAAGAGTCAGGGGTAAGAATGTTTTCATAGACGCCTCAACGACAAAAGTCCTAAAAACTTATCGGCGAATTCGGGAGGTCCGGGAATAAAAATTATATCTCGATGGATTGACTGACGAAAAGAGGAAGTATTAGGAGGGTAAGATTCACCCTCCATGACGGGAAAGAAGCCTCGGGCTATCTATCGCCCAGAAGGCGGGGCTTTGCCGACGTTTCAATTATTACGTATTCCACCCGGCGGTTCTTCAAACGGCCTTCTTTGGTATCATTGCTAGCGACCGCCCGCTTCGATCCAAATCCCTGAGCTCGAATCCTCTGCGCATCCACCCCGTTCTTAACCAGGTAATTGCGAATTTCGATTGCTCGCGCTTCGGTGAGTTCCTGATTCTTTTCCTCGTTACCGCCATTGTCCGTGTGCACCTCGATGCCGAAGAGTTCAATGCCCTCTTCGCGATTCAACAGAGCCACAATATTTTTGAGCGCTGCAAATGAGGGTTTCACCAGCTTCCGTTGTCCCGGAGCAAACTGCAGCTGCGGCAGATCAAGGGTCTGGCGCATCCCGAAGCCATCGGCCTTGGTGTAGGCCAGCTCGAGTGAAGACTGCATGCCGTCGATCGCGATGAACTGTTTGCGGAAGACCGCTTGATCCGCCTCTTCCACTTCGATTTCGTAGAGACCCGGCGTCAATGCACCTTCGCCTGATCGATCGCTGATGTTTTTGGAAACGGCATGAAGACTGTAGCTGATCTTCTGCGGCATAGGATCCGAAGATTCTTTCAGCGAAAGTTTCAGTCCCGAATCGAAAGATTTCGGATCAACAGGCTCTGGACTTGCCGCTTCTGAGGACGGTTCCATGTGTTTGGTCGATTCAACGATATTTGAGAGCCGATCGCGCAGCGCATTCTCGTGCTGAATGTTCGCCGCGAAGACCGCGGACGTAGCGCTCACTGTGATCACACAGCTACCGAGACATTTTACTAGACGCGACATAGGTCCTCCTAAAATTCGTACTGCAGAATGGCTGGTAAACATTAATTAAGAGTCAACATTTACTAGGCATTTTTACTGCCGATCACGAAGTCTGAATGGAAAGGCTATACCAAAGGTATTTTGGACTGTCTAATTACAAAGCAGTCTGCAGATAAGCCGCAGCTCGTAAAAGCCAACTGTCTCAAGGCTTAGACGCTTTACAAAATTTAAACTGGAAATGTTTGTAGCTGCAGACAGTATGCAGAAATTCTTACGTCAATATTCCCTGAACAGAATGAACAGTACAAACTTACTAGATCAAAACGTTAGCTATCCTCCCGGACTCACTCAAAAGATGGACGACATTTAAGTCATAGATGCGATCCGCCGAAGGATCTTTTGGGGCTCTTCGTTCAAAAAACGAGGGTTACTGGGAAGATTACTTAGAGAGAGAGGTTCAGAGATGAAACCAGCCGCATTCCAACGTGGATCCGCCGAGGCCTTAAACGCTTGGGATTTTCAGCCCGTCTTTCGGGAGAAGGCCACGATCGAGGGCCAAAATATTTTCCTCTGTGGAATGCAGGCTCAGCATAAGGATCTTGGCGAAGCCACAGGGAGTTCGGCGAGTCTCGGCGCCTTCCCCGAGAGCAGTGCCTGGTATGAACTCGTGGAAAGGATCGGGATCATTCAATCGCTCAATCGCGAAAGCTTTTCTCTCAAACATCCGACGAGCGATCTGGTACAAGGTGAGATCGATGCCCTTGAGGTCTTTCCCAAATCCCCTTCGCCCAACTATCACTTTGCTAAATCCAACGGCGTCGCTCTCTTTTCCAACTGGAACGAGGCCTGTCGCCGAGCAGCCATGGAAATGGTCGAGCGCCACCTCGTCCTCGCTTCCTGGCTCGGCTATTCCAAACCTATGCGAATGATCGGTATTGCCAAGACCCCTCTTTTTCAACTGAAAAAGATCTACCAGGTTGAACACTACGATTTTGGTCGTCAAAAACTGGCAAATTTCTCAACGTCGATCTACGTGACCGGCATTATTCTCAGGCCTTTGACGAGTGCGCATCCGCTCATTATGGGCTTTGGTGCAGGACTGAGTCAGGTGGAGAGCATTCAAAAAGCGGAAGGTGAGACCTGGCAAAGACTCGGCTTTCTCTGGGGCGAAGAGATTCCTCAGACAGCGCCGGAATTTGCTCCTCATCAGCTTTACCATCAGGAGTATTACCTCTATCCGAAAAACCACATTCAGATCGACACCTGGCTCAAAGGCGGTTTCTATAACGAAAGTCTCAGCCCATTGGCGAGCATTTTGAGTCCGAGTTTCGTCGACCTGTCGATCGATGCGGACTACCGCATTGCCAAGGCCATCAGCCGTGAAGCCATTCCGCTCGTCTTTGGTAAGTGGCGCGAAGGCAGCTTTGCCACTTTGCCCGAAGAGCGTTTGATTCATCCCATCGCGTAACGGATGCAGTAACAATAAAAATGCAAAAAGAAAAGGTCCAGCTCGCCTACGCGAACTGGACCTTTTTCCGTGGGCGTCTTCTCAGATATCTTGCAGCGGATGTTCGTCATCTTTTGACCAGGGAGAGCGGAAGTGTTCTTCGACCAGCTCCTGGGAAACGTCCTTCAACTCGGCCGGTGACCAGCGGGGAGCGTTATCCTTGTCAATCAAAAGAGCTCTTACCCCTTCGGCGAAATCATGATGCAGACAGCATTGAATCGAGAGGATCAGTTCCTGCTCGAAAGCCTCTTTGAGACTAAGGCCTTTCGAACGGCGATACTGCTCGAAGCTGATCTTTAGGGAAGTTGGCGAACCATGCAGCATGGTCTTGCGAGCCGCAGCCAAAAATTTATCATCATCGGCTATCTCAAGTCCTTTAAAACGTGAAGCGATCTCCTCGACCGAAGAGGCTGTGAAGAGAGCATCGATCTCTGCCTGACGCTTCTCGAGGTTCGAGGGAGGCGCCTCGCTGCCGAGAGCGGTGATTGCGCGACTGACCTGTTCCATGGCCGCGCTTGTCTTAAAGGGAATGCCTTTGAGACTTTCGATCAGCTGCTCTTTGTTGGCTCTCGGTACAAAGTGATCCGCGAGACCGACGAATAGCGCGTCACCGGCATTGAGGCGAGCGGCTGTGAGTGCGAGGAAAAGGCCTATCTTGCCGGGCATTTTAGGCAGAAAGTAGGACGCAGCCACATCCGGATAAAGACCGATCGTAATCTCCGGCATGGCGAGCATGGTCGTCTCCGTGACGATGCGATGACTCGCACCGGCTGCGATACCAATACCCCCGCCCATGATGATGCCATCGCCCCAGATGATTACGGGTTTGGGATAACTATGGATGAGATGATCGAGGCGATATTCATTTTCAAAGAAGACCTGACAAAGAGCCGAAGGATCTTGTTTGGCCTGACGGGCTGTCTCGATGAATCCGTGGATGCGTTTGACATCACCGCCGGCACAAAAGGCTTTCTCGCCATTGCCTTCGATAAAGATGGCCGCGACCCGCGAGTCCTTTTCCCAGGAGCCAAGAATTTCGCTCAGCGAGAGGATGATCTCAAGGTTGAGAGAATTTAAAGTCTTTGGAGAATTGAGTGTAATGCGGCCGATGTGAACGCCGTGCGTCGCCGTGGGAAGCAATTCGGAAAGTACCAGAGCATCGTTAAGTTCGGTCATGATCAATCTCGCTAACGGAAAAAAAACGCCGCACCCAAAGGTACGGCGCTCTTCATCACGATTTCAAAGTAAAGTTGTAAAGACTCGAATCCAGCGCGTTGTAATCTTCGTAACGCGTGAGATTGTAGAGATCCTTACGATGCTGCATCTTGCTGAGGAGACCCTCCTGGGTGCCCTTGGCCTTAATTTCAGCGAGGCCTTCAACAGTTGCACCCATCGCCAGACGGAACGTCGTCACGGGATAGATAACGATGTTGTAGCCAAGATTCGATAGCTGATCGTAGGTCAGAAGTTTGGACTTGCCGAATTCGGTCATGTTCGCCAGCAATGGGACCGAAATCGCCTTACGGAACTGTTCGAACTCCTTCTCGTTCTCCAAAGCCTCAATAAAAATACAATCAGCACCGGCATCGATGTAAGCCTTCGCGCGCTCGATCGATTTCTCCAGGCCTTCAATCGCACGGGAGTCCGTGCGGGCGATGAGAAGAAAATTCTCATCGAGTTTTTTCCCGCGTGAAGCTGCCGCAACTTTTTGCACCATAGCATCTCGAGTAACGATTTCTTTGCCATCGAGATGGCCGCAGCGTTTCGGATTGATCTGGTCTTCGATGTGACAGCCGGCGAGACCCATTTCGATCATTTCCTGAACGGAACGGGCAGCACTCATCGGCTCACCGAAACCGGTGTCGATGTCGATGATCGAAGGCAACTTGGTTGTTCGCGCGATCTGACGACCGCGTTGAGCAACTTCAGTCAGACTTGTCAAACCGATGTCGGGGTAACCGAGATCGTTGGACAGGACCGATCCTGAGATATAGACGCCTTCAAAGCCTTCCTTTTCAATCGCCATACTCACGAGTGGCGACCACGAACCAGGAAACCGAAGAAGTTTATTCGACTTCAACGCCGCACGTAGATTCGCTCTCTTTTGCGCAGGACTGATTTCCGGGAAGAGCATTAAAAGATCCCCTTGTTGTCACGTTTGTTGTTAACAAGCTTGTCGATCGCAACCTGAACGTTCAATTGCGCCACTTCCTCAGCTGTGAGGTTAGGCAGGTTCTGAACGAGATTGATGAAGCGATCACGCTCAGCTTTGGTGATGATGCCATCGGTAAGGGTATCAAACTTTTTGATGTAATCGGCGCGTTTGAAAGGACGGGCACCGGCTGGGTGAGCATCGGCAACTCCGAGTTCATCCACGATGGTTTCGCCGTTCTTCAAATGAATCTCGACGCGGCCGCCAAAGCGTTTTTTGTTGGGATCCTGCTCGTGATACCACTCGGTCCATTTTTTGTCTTCGATCGTGCTGACCTTGTGCCAGAGTTCGACCGTATCAGCACGCTTAGCGCGCTCAGGAGCATAGGACTTCACGTGGTGCCAGTCACCATCCTGAAGAGCCACTGCGAAGATGTACATGATCGAGTGATCGAGAGTTTCGCGGGAAGCGTTTGGATCCATTTTTTGCGGATCGTTCGCGCCGGTACCGATTACGTAGTGGGTATGGTGCGAGGTATGGATTACGATGTTTTTGATGTCATCGAAGTTTTTGATCTTGGTCTTCATCTTGCGAGCGAGATCGATGAGAGCCTGGGACTGATACTCAGCCGAATGCTCTTTCGTGTAGGTCTCGAGGATAGCGAGTTTCGCTTCGCCGATTTCTGGTAGAGGAACTTCATATTTGCCGTCTTTGCCCTTGAGCATATAAGCGATGACAGAATCCTCGCCTTCATACACAGGAGACGGAGCGCCTTCGCCACGCATTGTGCGATCGACGGCTTCGATAGCAAGCTTGCCGGCATGCGCAGGTGCATAAGCTTTCCAGCTTGAAATCTCACCCTTACGCGATTGGCGAGTGGTGAAGGAGACGTGTACCGCCTGTTGAATCGACTGATAAATCGTTTCAGTCGGCAGGCCAAGCATCGTGCCGATACCGGCAGCCTGAGCTGGGCAAAGGTGAGCGATATGGTCTTTTTTGTATTCGTGGAGACAGATGGCTTTCACGAGATCGACGTGAATTTCATAGGCGGTAACGATTCCTTTAAGGAGCTCCTTACCGTTTTTGCCCATCTGCTGCGCAACGGCGAGGATTGGAGGAATGTTGTCGCCAGGGTGCGAGTAGTCCGCTGCAAGGAAAGTATCATGAAAGTCGAGCTCACGAACCGCGGTGCCATTCGCCCATGCTGCCCATTCGCAGTCAAAGCGCTGGTCATTAGGCATACCGAAAACCGCAGCTCCGCTTGGACGCGGGTGAGCAATGGCCATAGCGCGAGCCGAAGCGACCGGACGACGATTGATGGCGGCGATGGCTACCGAAGCATTGTCGATGATCCGGTTAATGACCATGTCCAAAACGTCGTTATTGATAGGAGTGGGATCCGTCGCAAGCGCGGCGAGTTTCCAGGCCAGCTGATCTTGGCGTTCCAGTTTTTCTTTCGAGGGGTATACACGAACAGGATGCTTTTTCATGGATGTCCTTTCCGGGCAGAGCTTGAGGCCAAGTGGAAATCTTTTTTCGGCCTCGCGCCTGGCAGCGAATCGATCACGTTCATCAGATAATAACCTGCAAGCTAACTGAGAGTGAGAGAAAGTGTCAAGGATGGGAATGCTTTGTGCGCTCAATACAGAAAAAAACCCGGGCGCTTAGATCTTGACCTGCTACACAAATCTCATGAATACTCCGCTAGAGAAAAGGCCTGACTTTCAAGGGGTGTTCCCCTCACGCTTTCCCATAAAGGACGATCACCAGTGGCAGAGTACATCAATCCCGATTATGTCCCTGAACCCGATAAAATGAACGTTAAACGAGGCCTAGAAGGCGCGGTCATCGACACGACCTCGGTTTCGAAAGTCAATCCCGATACAAATTCGCTGATCTATCGAGGTTATCCTGTTCAGGATCTAGCCGAACAATGCAGCTTCGAAGAAGTCGCCTATTTGCTGTACCACGGTGAACTACCGAACGCGAAACAGCTCGAAACATTCAAGGCCAAGGAACGTTCGTACCGAACAGCTTCGCCGATGCTCCTCAACACAATCGCTGCGCTGCCAAAAGCCTGCCATCCGATGGACGCAATTCGTACCGGCGTATCCATCATGGGCTGCGAAGACAGTCGCATCTGGGATGCAACACCTGAAGTCAATCTCGACAAGGCGATGCAACTCCTCGCCCGCATCCCTACCCTTGTGGCTGCCGATTATCGCTTCAAAAAGGGTCTGAAGGCCATCGAGCCCAAAGCGGATCTCTCGATCGCTGAAAACTTCTTCCACATGTGTTTTGGTAAAATTCCGGCGAGAGAAGTGGTTCGTGCCTTTGACGTTTCGCTTATCCTCTACGCCGAACACAGTTTCAATGCTTCGACATTCACATCCCGTGTTGTGACATCGACTCAGTCCGATATCTACTCGGCGACTGTTGCAGGAATCGGCGCTTTGAAAGGCCCACTCCACGGCGGCGCGAACGAGCAGGTCATGCACATGATGCTAGAGATCGAAGATCCCGCGAAAGCAAAGGATTGGATGCTGGATGCTCTCGCGAACAAAAAGAAAGTCATGGGCTTTGGTCACCGCGTTTATAAATCAGGTGATTCCCGGGTTCCGACTATGCGTAAATACGCACAAGTCATGGCCGATGTAACCAAAGAACAAAAATGGATGAAGATGTATGACGCTCTTGAAGCTGTCATGGTCGACAAGAAAAAGATCTATCCTAACCTCGATTTCCCTGCAGGCCCGGCCTATTACATGATGGGTTTTGAAATTGATTTCTTTACCCCGATCTTTGTCATGGCCCGCACCACAGGTTGGTCGGCCCATATCCTTGAGCAGACCGCTAACAACCGCATTATCCGCCCATTGAGCGAATACATCGGTTCTGAGCAGCGCAAGGTTTCCCCCTTGAACGAGCGCAAGTGAGCCGTTGAGCGAGAGTCATCCTCTCGCTCTTTTTTTTTAGAATTTTCTTTCCCACTTAGCAAAGGCCGAGACCCATGACCTCCCCGACCTTGAGCGTTTCAATCGTGAGCTATGAAGATGTGCGTGAGTTCGGCAAACTTCATCACGACGAAATTTTTTATGAGCCGGCGACCATTTCCGCCGATCTTCTCTTTGCGGGATTGAATCAGGATAAACTCGCCGCGCTTGGCGAAGGGCTAAATCTCAAACGTTATGGATTTCTCTTAAAACTTGGCGACGAAACTATCGGCTGGCATTCGGCACGACAGATCACGCCTGCGCTCTTCTCGATGGAAGGCAGCGGCATTCGGAAAGAGCATCAGGGTAAGGGCTATTACCGCACCCTCATGGAAAACGTTGTCGCCTTTGCGAAGGAGGCGGGATATGCGGCCATCGTGAGTACGCATGCTGCCGACAACAATCGTATCCTTATCCCCAAGCTTCGTTATGGCTTTGTCATCAAGGGCTTTGAGATCAATCCCATGTACGGCCTCGATGTAAAGCTCATCTACTACTTCAACGAGGGTCAGAAAAAAGCCCATCAGATCCGGGTGGGCAGTCGCGCGGATTTCAACGCACCCTAGGCCCGGCCCGGTCTTCCATCGACTGACTCCCACGTCAGCAAAGCTTTAGCTTGCTCTTCCCGAGGAGAAGCCTAGTATGTTCGATGAGCATCGAACATTGGTTTCGATCCCCACTTTTCCTCTCGAAGGGATGAAGACTATGAAAGCAGCCCTGTCCGTATTGGATCTCGTTGTTTATCCTCAAGGCAAATCGATTGCTGACGCTTATGCTGCCAGCAAAGAGCTGGCTCAACACACCGAAAAACTTGGCTACACCCGCTACTGGATGGCGGAACATCATAATATCGAAGGCATCGCCAGCGCCGCGACCCCACTTCTTATCGGCTACATCGCTGAGAACACCAAGACGATCCGCGTCGGTTCCGGTGGCATCATGCTCCCAAACCACTCGCCTCTCGTCGTAGCGGAGCAGTTCGGTACCCTGGCGACGCTCTATCCCAACCGCATCGATCTCGGCCTTGGACGCGCCCCAGGAACCGACCAGATGACCATGCGCGCTCTAAGACGCGATTCTGGACAGAACGGTGAGGACTTCGCGGATCTGATTGCTGAACTCAGTTATTATTTTGCAGCGGCTGCTCCCGGACAAAAGCTTCGGGCGATTCCTGGCGAAGGAATCGACGTGCCTCTCTACATCCTCGGTTCGAGTCTCTACAGTGCACGCCTCGCCGCTGTTCTTGGCCGTCCCTACGCTTTTGCCGGACACTTTGCCCCGCAGATGATGGAAGAGGCATTCCGGATTTACCGCCGTGAATTCCGTCCGTCTGCAGTGCTCGATAAGCCCTATGTGATGGTCGGAACTCAGGCCGTTGCCGCTCCGACTGATGAAGAGGCTGAATTTTTGGCCACAAGTCTGTATAAGAGATTCTTGTCATTGATTCGTGGACAGATTCGTCGTTCGGAGCCGCCGGTTCCCACTATGGACGGAGTCTGGACGCCGCAGGAGCGGGATGCGGTCATGGGCATGATGCGCACTGCTATCGTCGGCGGTCCCGACAAGATTCGCCGGGGCTTTGAAGAGATGCAGGAGATTACGGGAGCCGATGAGTTTATCATCACGTCCGATCTCTTTGAGCACAGTCACCGCCTGCGCAGTTATGAAATTATGGCGAAGACTTTGAAAGAGACTGGACCCAATAAGTAGATGGGAACAAGGCGATGAAAGAATTTGACCATCCGCAAAAGAGCGAGATTAGTCTCTGCAATGTGCTCTTGGCATTGGGTGATCCGATTCGTCTCTCCATCGTCTCTCAGCTTGCGAGTGAAAGCTGCGAGATTGGTTGGGGCGCCTTTGAAGTGGCGGTGGGGAAAGCAACCCTGAGCCACCATATGAAAAGTCTCCGAATGGCCGGGCTGATCAACCACCGTAAAGAGGGAACCCGTTGTTACGTGGCCCTTAGACCCGAGCTTGAAAGTCTTTTTCCCGGCCTTTTATCGAGTATTCTCAAGGCTAGCCACTCTGGCAGCGAGCATTCCGCTTACTAATCCCGAACAAAATGACTATAAGAAGCTCCCCCTCGTTGAGGGCGGAGCTATCGGCAGCGGAGACATTCGATGAATTTCTGGGACGTCCACGGACTCTTATTCATAGCCTTTATGTTTTTCTTTCCGCGTCTCACGCTTCTCTTCAGTTCGGTTGCGACCGGCGGAATATTGTGGTGGCTTGGATTTATCTTTGCCCCTCGCCTGCTTGTCGCCATTCTTGCGACGATGGCCTACTGGACGACCAATCCCATCTTGGTCGTTTGTGCCTGGATCTGGGCTTTGTCGGGTGAGACAGCCGAGAAAACCGTAGTCAAACGTCGCGGCTTCAGAAGACGCTAGGAAAGTGACGATGAGAGAGACAAAAACCAAAGGACTCGATCTCGAATTTGATCTTCGGGAAGAATGTTACCGCTGCCGGAAGGCAAAGGTGATGTGTTACTGCGCTGAGGTGAAAACCTTTGCGAGCGATCCGGAATTTGTCATTCTCATTCATCCCAAGGAAACCAGAAAGGCCATCAA
>SEDW01000011.1 GCA_004193325.1 Pseudomonadota bacterium
AGCGAGAAACCGATTGAAGACTTCCTTAATCTCATTACCGTCTCTTATGAGGCAGCGAAGGCGAACAACGAAACGACGCTCATGTTCGCCATCCGTCTGCTCAACGAGATCGCCTCGAAGCCTTATGCCCGTGAGACTGCGGTTCGCCTCCTCGGCAAGCCTTATGATCCTTACGCTGGCGTTCTCATCGGCTATACCCTCCCGCAAGCGGTGAAAGCCGGGATCTTGCCGGAGTTTTCCTGGGAGACTTACGCTCCACTGCGTTTACTTCTTCAGTCGCAGAACCTTTACCTGCTTCAGGGCCTTGCCGATATTTATGATCGCGACACCCTTGACTGGTTTGTCGTCTGGAACCGCATCGTGGCCAAGTTCCCGTCGACTGAAGTGATGGCGAGTGACATGAAGCCTCTCCTCAACTGGGCTCGCGCCTACCTGAAGAGTACTGAGTCAACGTCAGCTCCCGAGATGGCGAAGTTGCTTGTGATGAGAGACTGGCAATCGGCGATGGAATCCGCAACTCGTCAGTACCGCCTGCTTAGAGTGTCCCTGCCAGATCTTTCCAATAAGTGGCATGAGCCCTTTTATTTCCAGAGTGAGGCCTTGTCTCGCACTCTTCTCGAATCTCTGCCGAAGGTGCTGGCACTCAAGGATCAGTACGAACTGCAGGGCGGAGACAAAACTCTTATGGCTGACGCGTTCCTCGGTATGATTCAAGGTCCTTTGAAACATGACGGCAAGGAAGCGGCGGCCTGGCTTCAGGATGAGCGCATGGGCTTTCGAGCTCCTTCCTTTCTAGGGGCTGCGCTCAGGGATCCAAATTTCCGAACCATGCTGAACCGCTCTCTTGATGGCTTGAATTTGACATCACGTGGGGAATGGCAGCAGCTCTCCGAGGAATGGAATGTGCTCGCTCCGCACTCCTTTAAACTCGTCGACTACATGGCGAAGAATGTGGTTTTGCATAATGACAAAGCCAAGTATCAAAAACAGGGTCTCGAAAGCCTGGCGAGGGTGACAGGCGATGAAGTTCGCTGGGATTCCACCCAAAAGCTCTTTGATGCCTGGCTGGATGATAAGAGTGTTCTCAAGGAATGGCAGAAGAATCAAACGGAGACAGCGCAATGAATAACTTTCTTACATTGAGTCTCGTTACCTTGCTCCTCGCATCGTGCGGCGGCGGCAAAGGGTCTAAACTGCCAACTCTCGAGGATCCTCGAGCCGGTCAAAATCCGGGCGAGAACCAGGTTCCGGAGAAAAACCTCCCGGATCCCGTGCCAGTGCCTCCGGTCACGACCGTAATCCCATTAGCTCCGGATACAACGGTTACGACGCCGGGCGCGCCTGAAGTTGTGAAGCCGGTAACTGAGTCGACGGATATCAACAGCGTCCTCACAGCGACGAGCCGCCGCTGTAACGATACGAATTTTGGCAAAGGTAACCTCGAAGCCTGTCTCAATATTGAGCCGACGATTTCAAGATTTGACAGCATCACTTTGCTCTTCAGTCTTACCCGCACCGCTGGTCGTGTTCCTGAAGAAATGCTTCGGAAACTTCTTGAGAAGAATTTCTCTTTGACTGACGCCAGCGGGAAAAAGGTTGAAGGTCGGGTGATCTGGAAAGACCTTCGGACCTTGATGTTTGACCCCTATGCCGAACTCAAACCGAGCAGCAAGTATAAACTCGTCATTTCATCCGAGGCGAGAGATTCCAATCGTCCCCGCTCCAACCAGGGCCGAATTCTCAGCCCTTTCTCAGCCGATCTTGAGACGATGGCGGCTTTTTCGATGAGCCATAAGCTTAACGACAAGGCTTTGCCAAACGATAAGGGGCTAAGCCTTGATTCAAGGTCCAATGCCGTACTTAAATTGGAAAGCCATATCGATGGCGTTCAATTTGCCAAAAAGATTTCGATTCGTCGCCTCGGTATCAAACAAGAACAGATCCTTTGCGATGGCGATTGCAAGGATAATTCTCTCGTCTACGAATTAAAAGGCGATGCGCTTGCGCCACAGTCGGGCCTCAACAGCTATGAGTATAAGATTGTTGGATCGAAGGGCGAAGAAGTCTATCGCCACTATTCCCTCGCCTGGGGCGAAATCAATCTCAAGCCCGAAGCGGCCATCGAGGGCGGGCTCTTTGCCGCCATCGACCGTGAGGATGGTCTCAAGGCTTTGGCGAATCTCGTTGGGAACTATGCCGCCGGCCGTTTCACAATGGATTACCGGGACGAATCCAGCGCTGTTCATCCGAAGCAATCTTTTAACGACATCATCCGTTTTAAGCGTTCCATGTATAAACAGAATCTACCCGGTGGCTGCGACGGCCGAGCGGATACCGATTTTGAGTACCTCTTAAACCTCGGGCCTTATTGTGGCCTCAATGTCGAGGGCGAGACCGGAGTGCTAGGCGGTGTTTTGGGTAAGGTTCACTACAAAGCCGTCACCGATATTTATGTGACCGATATGCAGGTGGTTCAGGAAGATGGGAACGTCGAGGCGTCCATGATTCCCGAGCACGAAAACATGGCGATGCACCTTGGGGTGAAAAAGTTCAAGGGTCGTCTGCGCATCGTTTTGAAAATCAATGAAGCCAAATACTTTGGAGCCGTTCCGGTTCCGGGCGCGACGGGATACTTTTTCTACGACACCGATTTTAACCTCGACGGCCCGATGCGCGAGACGATCGCGAAGACTGACATTGCGGTTGAAAACGGCCGTCTTCGTCTCAAGATTCGTGGCTCGGACAGCTTTGATATGACTCGCTCGGTTCAGGGCGATGAGAGTACAGCGACCTACTTTAACACGACTCCCTGGGTCCAAAACGTAACCGTCTCAGCCGTCAAGCCGATCGATGAGAGCAAGGGACTTTGGGCCAAGCTCGTCAACACAGTCGTGAATCAGGCCGTCAACAGTCAGGTCGATAACTTCAAGCCACAGATCGTCAACGGCATTGCCCGCGACATTCTGCAGGTTGTGGCTCCTAACGCTTTAAACACTTTGGTTGAACAGCTTAAAACGGGTCTGCAGATCTTTTTGCCGAGCCATCTGCCAGCTCCGATCGACAAGAGTAAGATCAATGTTGCAGGAACCCTGGGCAAGACCATCGGTCTTTTCGTTCGTGACGACAACAGCTACCTTACTGCAGCGATGCAGATGAATCTCAAGTCGATCGTCGAAAGTCCTGAAAAGCGTCCGGCAACGATGGAGGGCGGTAACGGGTATATCCAGACGGCCAATTCCCAACGCGCGCCTTCGCCTCTTACGGCTGGAGATAATTTCGGTGACGGCAGTCTCCTGTCGGTGAGCATCGACGTCGTGAATCAGACGCTCTACGACGTCTGGAAGCAGGGCATGCTCAGTCTTCGCATCGATAATAACTTTGTCAACAAGATCGAGCAGTTTGCGGTCTTTGATCCGACGAATCAGGCGAACGGCAAGGAAATTCTTTTGGCAGAATTTCTGCCGAAACTGATGGGCAGCGATATCACCCGTATGCAGGGGAAAGACGTCAACGGTAAAGCCATCACCATGGAGAAGACCGACAAGATTTCCATTTCGATTGATGCGCGTCTGCCGCCGTTCCTCAAGGTGAAAAAATCGCCTCGTAGCGATGGTAAAGACGATCTCCGTTTTGCATTGGGTCTGAGTGATGTCTTGATGAGTATCGAGGGGATTCATAACGATCAGCGCTATGCGATAGCCAAGATCCGGATGGCAGCCACAGCGGACAGTAAGCTGAAATTTGTGCCTTATCAGAACCCCATGCGTCATCCCGAATTTAGTGGTTTGGGTGCGGTTGGGGTCGAGATCTACAAAGACACGACCGGTCTCGACTATATGGTGGAAGTGATTGAGGGGCCTGATGCCAACTCCTTTGCTATCGATTCGAACCGTCTGCGTTCGACCATCAACGACATGGTCGATCGGCTCTTTATCCCGCTTCTGAACGATGGCCTTCGGGAAGTTCCTCTCACCGGACTGAGAACCTGTGGGGTCGAACTTGATGCGGCGAAGATGGAAATTCTACCATTGCCTCGATCCAATGCGGCGCCCTTCCTTTTGGTCAAGGCGCCTCTGAAAAATTATGATTTCTCAGGTCACTGCGATCTGATGCCGGATCTGAAGAGTCCTCTGCCACCGCTCCCTGATGTGGTGGATGTCCCGGATGTCGAAACACCGGTGGATCCAGGTACTGGAACCGGGACTGGTAATGCCAGCCGGGTTGAGCTGGCGATGAACTTTTCAGTTATTCCCTGGACATTGAATGGCAGTGGCAAAGCCCCTGAGCTTGATGAAGAATGTAAGACCCAGATCTTTTTTGATGTCTCTTGTGCGGTGGCATCGGTCATCTATGAAATGGAAAATGGTGTGATCAAAAAGGATGAGCGCGGGCGCCCCATCTATGATTACACGCATATCAAGCTTGCAACCCTGGTGCCTAAGACCGCCTATGCGCTCCGCGGAGAATCACCTTCGGTTGAAGCACAATTCTTTGATTTTGCAAAATGGCCGGAATATGTGCGGGGCGCCGAGGATAATATTATTTTCAACGACTCGATTCCCATGACTGACGTTGATACTCAGTATGGAAAATTCAAGCGGCACTACGTGGATTTTGAGACCAATTCACCCAAGGCCTCGGGCTTTATTCCAATCCGCAACGTGACGATGCATCGAGTGCTGGACAAGCCTTTCGATGGAGCTGAGGTCAGTACCGAATTCTTCGTCGATACCAGCCCGGCGGTCTCGGTGCCTAGCGGCAAAGCAGCTTTAAAGGGTGCTGAGGGCCTTGATTACCAAGTCGGGAACATCCACATCTACGACTGTGCGAAGCTTTCGTGGTGTCAGGATTCAACCCAGTGGCTTGTCATCTATGATTCCAAGCTTCGTCCTCAGGATAAGAGTATCCCCGAAGACGTCGTGCCTTACCTAAAGGCCGGTCTGAATGCCATCATCGCTGGCATGTTCCCCCTCTAATCCAGACAAATTAAATCCAGGAAAAGACCGTTCTCCCCCTATGGAGAACGGTCTTTCTTTATTTCAGTAGATGTCCCTCGCAGTCCTAGTCCGTCCCGGCTAGAAGCAGACATGAAGGGGGCAATGAAATATGTTAATCTATGGAGTATTAAGAATCGGAAGGGGATACGGAGCTCTTCTCTTGAGCCTGATCTTCGTCCTGAGAGTGCAGCCGATTTTCGCCGCTGCTACTGAGGAGTGTAAACACGTGAGTCTTAAGCTTGAACTCATTAGCTTCGATCCTGGGAAAGAGAGCCTCGAGGCCTTGAAAAAGCCTTTGGAGATCGCTATCAATCGACTCGTGGTCGAAGACGAGGAAATGGAAAGCCCGCTTAACAATGCGCGGGAAGTCGCCGCCATGCGCAGGAGAAAAAGCGTTTCGAAGGAGAAAAGCCTCGAAGACGCGGTCACGGTGCTGGCAGAGCATTTCAACAAGAAGTCTTCGCAGCTGACGTTGGTTGGAGCAGGGAAGGGGCAGAAGCCCGAAAGAGGGGAGGACCTGGAGAAGAACTGGGTCTTCTCCCTGGTCATGCCGACTCTATCAGATCATATTTATTGGGTGGTTGTTCCGAAGGATGCTCCGGAAGGAGCCTACGTCTACGGCTTCAACTGATCGGAAGAAAGGGCTGCAGAAGCCCTCAATCCATCTTACTGTCATTGGCAGCCAAGAGAGTCTCAGAGCTCGCATTGTCAATGGAATGGACTTCCTTGAGCAGATCGAGATTCTGAAGACGGTAGCCAACACCTGGCTCGGTGAGGATGAGGCGCGGCTTGTTGATATCGACTTCGAGTTTTTGTCGCAAATGGCCGACATAAACCCGCAGGTATTGAATATGTTCAACCGACTTTGGTCCCCATACCTCGGTCAGGATCTGGTTGTGGGTCAGGACCTTGCCGCGATGACGAATGAGCACTTTCAGAAGTTCAAATTCAGTCACTGTCAGTTTAATTTCACGTTCGCCGAGTGCCACGCGTCGCGACGATAGATCGACACTAAGATCGCCTGAGGTGTAAATCGGACTCGTTTGATTCGCCTGGTTGTTACGCAAGGCAAGGCGCAAACGAGCAAGGAGTTCGCCCAGGTGGAAGGGCTTACGAATATAATCGTGCGCACCGGAATCCAGTGCACAAACTATAGAGTCTTCATCGTCACGAACGGAAAGCACGATGATAGGACCCTGGTACCAAGCTTTGAGCGTACTCAGAACTTCCAAGCCATCCATATCCGGCAAACCCAGATCTAAAATAATCGCGTCCGGGTTCAGGCGACTTCCCATTTCGATGCCTTGTCTGCCGCTCTCCGCTGAATGCACGTCGTAACCATGAGGACTCAAAGTTACTTGTGTGAAGCGGCGAACCTGCGACTCATCATCAATGACTAGAAGTGTATAGTTCTTCGTTCTACTCATTTAATCCTCCTCGATACCAACAGAATACGGTCATTTCATGTGTTTCGTCGGCATTTCAATCATGAAAAAAAAGTAAGGAAGAGTTCGTCCAGATCTTTTCACGCAGGGCTTCGCTGCCTTAATGAATAAGAATATTTTTTCACGCGCAAACACTTTTAAAACTTAGAAATCAGGACAAACATAATCCCTCTAAGAATACTTTTTTCTTAGAAGATGTCTTTTTGTCCTATTATTTAGACTTACTATTATAGCCTAATCATTCCACTAAATGGGATAAATTCGTCATAAATAAGCTCTCCTTATTATGTGTATCAAGTCTGGCTGGGCCTGTTGCTGATGGAGAATTACAAGTTAACAATACCCCTATAATGATAGGTGCAAACGTCAGGGGAGCAGAAAATATTTGTTGAGACAGTGTCGCGACTTAAAGACTGCGGAAACAGTTTGACGTGACACCCGTCGAGGATCTCGATTTTTGAGTGAGTCGAGAATGATTAGCAAGTGATAAGTCAAAATTCTCAAAGAGAGAACTTCGCCCCCTTTTTCAAAAAATACTAAATCTGAGAACGAGACTGTTCAGTCTCAAGCTCTCTCGAGCGACTGTCAATTTTTGGGGATTTCAGGCTCCCTGTCGCAACCCTTATACCGCATGTTCCTTTCGCGAATGAGAGGGCCGTCAAAGCCTATAATTCAAGTACTTTCGGATGAGATTCGATTCTTCTCGTTTCCGGGTAAAGACTGGTTTATAATCGAGGTATAACCTGAGGGCAAAATAGTGAGTTGTCGTATCTACCAGTCGCCCGGACGAATTCGGGTGCGCCTTAGTACCTTGAAATCCGGTATTTCCAATGATTTGGTCACAGAGCTGAAGAATTTGAATGGCGTGCGTAGCGTGCTTCCCAGCGAGCTGACGGGCAGTATTGTCATCTATTACGACAAGAATATCCGCTGTTCCAGCTCCCTCCTCCGCATCTTCCGTAGGCACGGCCTTTTGCAGAATGTTATCGGATTCCCGAACCGAAGCGCTCTGGCGATCGTTCCCAAGGACAAGCCGGCCTCGATCCTCGAAGCCGTCAATGATTTTATCCGTAAGGCTCTCAAAGTCAGCCCCAGCGCCTAGGACTTGAATTCCGAAGGCTCGTAGGGCCGGGACCCGCTTAGCTCGCTGACGAGATAGAGAGGGCGGCCCCTTACCTCATCGTAGACACGAGCCAGGTATTCGCCAAGTATTCCCAGCATGAACAGATGAATCCCGCCGATAAAACTTATCAATACAAAAAGAGAAGCCCATCCGGCAACGAAGGCGCCCAGATGCCAGATTTTGCCCACTATCGTCACGATACCGATGAGGAATGAGCAGACCGCCATCATCAGGCCGAAGCCCATGCATAGGCGGAGAGGGGCGTTGGAAAAGCTCACGAGAGCATCAAAGCCCAATTTTACCATTTTCCAGAGCGGGTATTTGGTTTCGCCGACAAACCTCGCCTCCCGATCGAAATAAACTTCCGCCTGCCGATAGCCCAACCAGGAAAACATCCCTCGAATGTATCGATTTTTTTCTCTCAGTCGCTGAAAGGATTTTAAAACCTTTTTATCGACCAGGCGAAAATCCGCGCTGTTGATCGGTGCGCTGATAGCAGCGAAGCGTTTTAATGTGTGATAGAACAAGAGTGCTGAGATCCGTTTGAAACGGCTGTCGACATCCCTGGTCTTTCGAACTGCAAATACAATCTCAAATCCCTCGCGCCATTTTTTGGCCATTTCCAGAATCACACGGGGTGGGTCCTGTAGATCGGAATCCATCGTGATCGTGGCCTCACCGCGGGCATAATCGCAGCCAGCCGTGAGCGCCATCTGATGGCCAAAGTTTCGCGAGAGTTTGACTGCAAAGAAGCGTGGGTCTTTTTCGCTAAAACTCTTCATGATCGAAAAGCTTTTATCACGACTGCCATCGTCGACGAGAATCACTTCGGCCGGCGCGTCGAGCTCTGCGAGCACTTCCGTCAGCTGACGATAGAGTTCGTGAAGCCCGTCTTCCTCATTGAAAACAGGAATAACGACGGAGTAAGTCGGCGCTTGATTCATAATCCTCGTTCCCGATGGCTTTGATTGACAGTAGGAATCTGCTTTCATATCATGGGAAACTTTCCCTGTCATTTTTCAAAAGAGGAATACTGCATGACCCGTCTTTCCAAGGTTCTTGCGGGGCTTGTAGCAGTCATCCTGATATATTTTCTGTCGCATCTTGCGTGGATGGCCATGGGTCTTGACGGCTGGACAAGCAGACCACCGCTTTGGGATCCGGCAGCGCACACTCTCGATGGAATCCACTTCGCCAGAGCTTTCCGGCATTTCAGTCCTGCCGAGTTTTTTGTGCAGATTCACAACAGCGGGATGTGGCCACCGGCGATCCCACTTTTTCAGTCGCCCTTTCAGCTCCTCTTTGGTGAGAATTATGTCGTCGCAAGAAACTGGACGGCCTGGATGGCGATCCCGGCCGTGCTCATCGTTTTTCTTGCCGGGATTGTTTCTCATCGCCGTTTTGGTCTGCTCGTCGGCACTGTCGCGGCTTCGCTCCTTGCGGTGAGTCCTCATTTTCATGAGTATATGATTCAGGAGATGCTCGAGGTACCGGGCGTTTTCTTTTGCACGCTCACCCTATTTTTCTACATGCGCTTTTTATCGGAGCAAAAGATCGCGGATTGGCAAAGGACCTGCCTTGCAGGGATCGTGCTCTTCTTCTGCAAATTCAACTATGCAGTGATTGTGATGTTTCCGATTGTCGTCTGTGAATTGATGTACCGCCGGGATTTCAGAGCGCTCATTGCCAGTGGAGTCTGGCGATTCGCACGAGATATCCGCTGGAAGAGTCCCTTCCTCGCTTTTGTTGTCCTCTACACTGTCTTTTTGATTTATGTTCATAAAGTTGGAATCAGTACGGAAGTGTTTGGTCAGAGAGTGCTTATTCAACGAGCGTTGGGCAATCCCACCTACCTCTTGCTGGCGATTATTCTCTTGAGAAACTATCTCTTCAATCGGCAGGAATTCACGAGTTATCTAAAGAACATCTGGAATGCTCCCGAGCCGTCCCGATCCCTCTTGCGCTTTGATATCTTGCCTGCCCTGATCTGGCTTTGTTATCCGGTTTTCTTTACTATCTTTTTCATCTTCATGTTTAGTGAGAAAACGCGCTTTAATTCTTTTTGGTCGATGGAAACACTTACCTTCTACCCGGGTGCTCTGGTCAACGCCTACGCGCCTCACCCTTTGCTTGGTGGGCTTACAGTCCTGAGTCTTCTGGGAATGCTTGTCTTCTTCAAAAGGCTGCCCCTCGTCACCCGATTCATCGTGGCACTTACCACCTTTAATATTGCGCTGACAATTCTTCATCCGAACTATCAGATCCGCTATCTCATGACGTCTGTCCCTATGCTTTACCTCGTAACAGGACTTGCGATTGCTCACGTTTGGGAGAGATTAAGCCAGCGAACAGGTGCTCGCCTTGATAAGGTCATCCTCTTTCTTTCGCCCTGTATCGCAGCCTCTTTGCTGCTCATCTTTCCTGCATCGAGAGATCATCTCCAAAAGTCGTTTCTCGCCTACACCCAATCAGAAAGGGCTACAGAACTCTTCTCAGCGATTTGTAAAGAATCGCATTTAACGAATCTTAATAATGTAGTCGGTTTTAGTAACTACACGGCTCCTTCCAGCATTGCTTTGCAGTGTTACCAAGATTATCCCGAGATGAAACGCGAGCAGATGCCTACAACAACTGCAAGACAAGGCTTTGCGGGCGAACCTTCGGGAGCGGCGATTGTTTCAGCCAAGCGGATTGATCGGTTCTTTGTAGTGGACTATTCCCAGCTCGGCTTTGATGTGGGCCGGCTACAGGAGGCGCCACTGCTTGCAGGAATAAAATCGGCACTGCCTGGTGATGGCTATGAAGCGGTCGAAATTTTAAATCAGGGAGCTGGAGGATATCGGCTCACAGTGTACCGAAAGAAGGTGGGGGCAGGGGCTTCAGGGGCTCACTGAATCCGAAATTACAATTCAATTTTTAGGAGAGATCTGCCAGGATCTCTCTTTTTTTCGTCTTTTTTTGCTCTCGATAACTGCTGTATTGGCCGGTTGGCCGAGCTTTTTAACTAGCTGAATTTATTCAAATTCTCACGTCATGACTAGGTTTCATTCTCATGCTGAGTTAAGAAAATGGCCAACTGTCCAATTTAGAACTTTACTAAGGGTTCATTTATCTATATTACAGTGTCATTTGGGCTAATCTCAAATGAGATTTGGATTAAATCAACACAGAAGCTCAATTATTACACTAAGCACAGAGTTGCTTAGGCTTCTTCGGGAAAGGTGAAGATACAAGATGATTCTTCGATTTTTCGACTCTTCCAGCGCTAAACAAGTGAAAGCTAGCTCCAAAGTATGGGCTCTGGCTTTTCTTGCTATGAGCTCTCCTTTGTACGCTGAAGAGCCCGCAGTAGTTAAGGAAGTGAAAGAAACACCCGCTTTTCGTGGTGTTGCGAGTTTGAGCCTTCGTAGCTCAACCACTAACTCTTCCGACTACTCGTATCGTATCTTCCTCAGTCCCGCAGTTAACCTTGAATACGAATTTACAGATGTTTTTACCGTCGGCCTTTCGGCTCGCGCTAATAAAGATCTGAACAACGAACAACGCTACAGCATGACTGATCTCAGTCTTTCTCTCAGCCGTTCGTTCGAACTTACGGAAAATCTTGGTGTCGGTGTCGATGTTTCCTACGGCGCGCCGGTGTCCAAAGATCTTTACCGATACTCCAATTCCAAAGGTACCCTCGGGGCTTCGGGAAGTGTCAGTTACCGCTTTACTGGTGTTCTCACCGGTCTGGCTGTTAACGGTGGTCTTTCCTACGAGCGTTACCTCTACGAATATCAGTATGCAAACGGCGGAGCGATCCTAACGAAATGGGCTGCGAGCCAGAGTTACGGTATCTCCTACACTTTGCAGGACTGGACGCTTTCCGGCTCGTTCTCGAACGTCACATCTTGGGACTTCGATGGCAGTCAGGAGAACGACAGCTTCCTCGCCGTGGAAACTCTTCAGTACAAGATCAACGACTACTGGGCAGTTCAAGCGGGACACATCAACGACGGTACAACCTACGATTACCTCGGCGCACGTAACAACGTTCGCTTCTACGACAAACGTCGTAGCCAGGTCTTTGTCGGTACGAGTTATCGTTTCTAAACCTAATCTCCAGCGCAAGATGCGTTTGGTTATGAATGGATAAAAGATTTATGGTATTTGGCTTACCAATGCTTAAGGGAGAAGTTATGCAACGCAAGCTGGGAACACGGCTGCTAACTCTTCTACTCGTTCTGGTTGCTTTCGGCACCGCATGCGAGAAGAAGAGAAAGTCGCGATTCGTCCAAGGTGACGGAGAGTATGTCTATGCTATTAACGATTTTAAGGGAGCAACTTACACCCTTAAGACTGGTAAGAAGCGCACACCAGGAGTTACAACTCGCGCGGATGAGCTCGTAGTCGAGCCAGGAAGCAGCGTTATGCGCAGCTTCAATTCGGTTGAGTTTGAACTCGAAACAGATGTTGGCGACTTTAGCTCGTCGACAATGAACAACTTTGACTTCTACGGTAAAGAAGATTCTGAATACAAAGTTCAGGTCGACTTCACTGAAGAAAAACTCGTGTTCTTCGAGTTGACGACCAAGGATCAGATTCCTTCGAACGTCATCACTTACGCAGAAGAAGTCGGTAACGGCCTCTACCGCGTTCCACTCTTCGGCTTGCCACTCGACAAAGTAACTGTTGAGCGCATCGTCGACGAACGTGGAAAATCCACTAACCAAATTCGTACCATCTCGAAGAAATTCTTGAGCGAAGCGACTCACTTTCTTGTGAACGTTAACACTCCTGCATACTTCGACGCGGAAATGAAACTTGATATGCTTCCATCGAAGTTCTTCGATGAAAACAATCAGTGGTTCTACGAAGTGACTGTTGTTGACAAGCCTATCGCACTTGGTTCTGGCGAAGAACTTGGTATGCAAATGGGTTCTGGTAAAGTTCGCTTTGCCAAGACTAACAACTCGGTTCTCGCAGTCGACCTTAACATCGCTGATGAAGCGGAAGGCCAAGACGCAGAGAAGTTGAACGTTGTATTTGAGATTCCAGTTCAATGGATGGATTACCGTCTCGTTAAGACTGGCGACAGCGCTTACCTCAAAGAAGAAGCTTTCGATTCTATCGAACAAGGTGCGAAATTCTGGAAAGATCGTGAATACGCTCTTTTGAATCTTGACCGCGTTTTGAGCATCGACGCTGCATCGACTAACAACATCAAGATCAAGCGTCTTGAAGTTGGTGACGATTACTTCTCGTTCATCATCTATGACTCCCTAACTAAATATTCTCTCCACTATTCGTTCGCGAAAAAGAACGAAGTTGTTGCCGGTAAAGTCTACCCACGCGAAGACATGCGTAAGTTTGGCTTTTTCTCATCTTTCAAAGAGCTTTATTCTGGTCAGCTGAACAACAGCGAAACCACAATCTCGAAATCTTTGATCCAAAACCGTATGTTGCCTCCAAACAACACAGTGACCTTCCACATCACTGACAACACACCAACTGACCCGATCTTCATTGAAGCAATTCAAGAAGCGATCAACGGTTGGAACTGGGCATTCGGCGAAGCTGCTAAAGGCACGACGTCTGAAGCGAATCCAATCAAGGTCGTTCTCGATACTTCCAAGCCAGTGAAAAACGGTGACGCTCGTTACCACAAAGTTTCATTCTACGGCTACGAAGTTGAGTCTGGTCTCCTAGGCTACGGCCCAAGCGTTTCGGACAACCGTAACGGTGAGATCTACTCATCGACTAACCACATCTACCTCCGTAACTACCGTGAAAGCATCATTCGTAACCTTGTTAACTACATTCGTTACCGTTTGGGCTCTTACTCTGGACTCGACGTTGACGGTATCACCGTTCCAAACCAAATCCTCGCGGTTCAATCGAACCCAGGCTATGACTTTGGCACTCCAGGTGCAGTCGCCAGCGCGAACGGTTCTGTGAACATGTTTGCAGCCTTCCCAGGCCAAGCAGCAACTGACGGCATTCCAGCCATCGACTGGGAAAAAGTTAAAAACACAGATCTCGCGACTCACGTCAAAGCTTTGACTTCTATGAGCAAGGCTAAGAACGCTCAAGCGCTTCAGTTGCGCCCAGGTCAAAGTTCTATCCTCAAGTCCTTCATGGTCGGCCGCAAGCGCATGGAATCGGGCATGTCGACTGAGCAAGACTTCAACGCTTACATGAAATCAGCTAAAGAAGCTGACGTTAAAACTGGTCAAACTTGTGAAATGCTTGCAGCGACTTCTTTGACTTTCAAAGAAATCGAAGACGTCTGCGGTAGCACAGGTACTGAGTTTGCTGACTACGTGAAAGAACTCGAAGGCCGCGTGGCTTCGGGCGAAAGCATCTACCGTCTCGATTCTGAGCGCGAAGTTCTCCTGAACTGTGCACAGAAACTGATGAAGCCAACTCTGATCGCAACACTCGCTCACGAATTTGGTCACAACTTCGGCCTTCGTCACAACTTCCAAGGTTCTGCTGACTCAGCTAACTTTGCTCGTGACGCTGCTGGAAACCCTGAGTCTCGTATGGCTTCGGTAATGGACTACAGCCACGCTGATGCTGACCGCGGTACACGCCCAGCACCATACGATATCGCTGCTATCCGTTACGGCTACTACAACTCTGTTGAAATCGTCGATAAAGCAACTGGCGAACACCGCGTTGTTGATATCTCGGCGAAAGACAACAAAGACCTACGTCCTATCGAAAAACGCGTTGCTGACTCGCAAGGCGCAGGCGTTGAAATCCGCAAGTACGCTTACTGTACTGATGATGACATCGCTGGATACCCAGACGCACAGATCGGTACCGAAACACCATTCTGTGAGCGCTGGGACCAAGGTGCTGACCCAGTCACTAAAGTTCGTTCTTCGATCGATACTCTTGTTACAAGCTTTGTAACCAGCGGTAACCGCTTCGACATGGAAGGCCTCGCGTCTCCAGTTGGTCTCGCACTCTCTGCAGTTCGTAACTCTTTGGGCGGTATCCGTAACGTTTACGACAAATACCGTTTCATGCTTTACAACAGCAGCAAAGGTATCTCGGCACAAGCTGGTCAACTCCAGGATGACCCTTACTTCGATACAACAACAGAAGAAGCAACTGAGCGTTTGGTTCTTGGTGAAGATGCCTACACAAAAGCTAACGCTTTCGTAGCTGAGCTTCGCGCTAACCCAACAATGCCAGCAGCTGATGTTGAAAAACGCATCGCGACTTTCAGCGAAATCGCTCAATACAAAATCGCTTCTGAAATCACTAAGGATTTCATGATCGAACTCGTCTTCGGTGACGCGAACTACTGTGTTGCTCTTCGTAGCAATGGCGCTGGTTTCGAATACCTTGACGCTGAGCCTCTCGCGACTGTTCGTACTAAAAACTTCTTCTTAACTGGTTCTGACTCTTCACGCTGTGAAGACATGACTGCTTACTTTGCTAAGAAACTCTCAACTACTTCCAACACGGCAGTAGCGGTCGACAAAGTTATTTCGGTGGGTAACCCATACGAAAACGTTTCCTTCTCGTCGAACCCAGAGATTCTCCCACTCCGTAACGATCTGAGAACTGGTAACTCGTCTCTCCGTCTCATCGGTCTTGGCTACCTTGCAGCTCGTACAGCCCTCGGCGACGCGATCTTCAACGCCTTCACAGGTGATGCTTATGTTTCTCAAGAAATCGGCGCTGGTATGACAGTTGCTTCGAACGCTGACTTCCACCCAAGTCTTTTGGATGGCGAATCGTTCCGCACACGCTACCTCGCTAAACTTCAGGCACGTCTCGTAAGCGGCGTGAACGTTTCGACTCTTGCTGGCTACGCTGACAAGAAACTGAAGAAAACAGAGAACAAAACAGTTTCTGTTCCACAAGCTCTCTCGACCCGCGCACTTCCTTTCTACCAAGAAGAGAAGGAGTTCTTGAACTTCGCATGGATGACTTTCCGTCAAGGTGTTGCTTCTCCTCGCGCTATCACCAGCTCGAAGACTGCTTCCACCACGATCTCGTCACTTCCATACGATAACTTCATCGGCTTCGGCGGTGACGCTCGTTATGCTGAGTACCTCGTAAGCTCTGACAACACTGCTTACTTCACCAACGGTTCTGCTGCGGTCCAACTTATCCGTGCCTTCAACGACACAGATAACGCTCTCAAGGCGATCACACAGAAAACAGCGATCGTGAAAGCCGGCACTGCGATGCAGACTCGCTTGAACGCTCTCGATGACAAAGTTTCAAGCGTGGTTTCTGGTTACTTCGTAGCTACAACCAAACTTGGCGACCGTTACCAGACAATGAACGATGTTATGTACCAGGTTCGTATCTGTGCCCTTAACACGCTCGTTAAAGAGTTCGGCCTTAACGCTAACAACTACTCAAGTCTTCTTGAGCAGAAAGCGGAAACAGCTCGCTTCTCGATCCCTAAGTATTGTGAAGCCGCTCGCGGTGATCAGGAAACTGAAATGGCAGCCTTTGAAGCTCAGTTCACAGAACAAGCTCGCGCGTTCTTGAACTACATCAAAGCTGACAAGAAATTGATGACATCCTCAACTGTTGAAACAATCCTGAGCTCCCTTGGTCTCCCAGGTGCTCCTGATACAGCTGAAGATCCAGCTACAACTCTTTCACGTATCTTCAAAGGTCAGTCGACTCTGCCCCTCGAACTCGTAGGTTACGACTTCGCTGGAACACAGCTTACTTCTTTGGAATACAACACAGCTCTCAGCGCTATCGAGAAGATCTCAACTGGTCTTCAGTCTGGCAACGCGGCGACTGTACCTTCGATCAAAGCGTCGGTTCAGGCAGCACGTGCTGAAGAGTTCGTAAGATTGCAGCAAGACGAGCCCTACGTAACTCTGCTCAACGATAAACTTGAGCTCTTGCGTAACTTGATCTTCAACAACTAATAATGAAGAAGCGGGGAGGGTGATCCATCCTCCCCGTTTTCAACGCTCACATGAGGGAAACCATGAAAGCTCAAATGTTCTACGCACCGGTTTTGCTCTTAAGCTTGAGCATGGCCTGCGGCAAAGCAGACAATAAAAAAGACGTTAAGGCCGAAGCTCTGGACAAAATCGTTCAAGCTGCGGATCAAATCAGAGCAACGGCTGCCTCGCATCCGGTCATCGCTGATGAAGTAACACCTCCTCCCGGAGCGCCTACTCCAACTCCAGCGCCAGCACCAGTGCCAGGTCCGACGCCTGTTCCTGCTCCTAACGGACCAGTTGCACCGACACCTGCACCAAACGCGCCAGTGCCTGCACCGAACGCACCGGCACCCGATGCACCTGCGGGCAACGCTCCAGCGAATGCACCAGTTGCAAACGCTCCTGTTGAACAACCTGCTGCTGAAGACGTCGCTGGACGCGCTGCTGGTATCACGACTGGCGTTAAAGCCATCGACACCATCTGTGCAAAAAGCTTTCTCGCTTTAGAAGCAACAACAGAAGCAGAACTCGAAGCTCTTAAACCTACTGCTGCGACAAACACCACCTGTATGAAAGTTCTTCTTTCGACAGCGTCGTCTGTGATCACTGAGCTAGCTGCTCTTGGTACACAGGTTGCTATTCCTAACGGAACCAGCTCGGTTGCTCTTTCTTCGACTCTTTTCACCAACCTCCTGAATCAGGATCCAGGTTACGGTGACTTCCTACTTCCTTATATCGATCAGGAAGTTTTCTACAACACGACTTACTTCTTGCCTGAGTCGAGCGAAAAACTGGAATACATCCAGGCTTCGATTTCTGACATCACATCGCGTGATCCAGCAACTCTGACAGCGGCTGACCAACAAAACCTTATGCTTCTTCAGCTTTCGCTCGAAGTTCAGCAAGGAACTGTTTCGAAGTTCACAAACACAATCAACAAGCTGAACAGCCTGGCTAACCTCACAAGCATCGCTGCTAACGTGGGCTTCCTAGGTCAGTACCTGAACGCGCCGGCAGCGACTCCAGTTGAGCAACCAGCTCAGCCACAGCCTACTAGCCCAGAAACAGGTACAGGCAGCGGAGAAACTCCTGAGACTCCAGCAGTCCCAGAGCCAGAGACTCCAGTTGTTCCAGAGCCTGAGCCAGAGCCGGTACCCGTTCCGGACCCAACGCCTGCTCCAGTGCCACTTCCTACGCCGTAATTTGCTCTTGAGCATAAGAAAAACCCTTGGTTCGTGAGAACCAAGGGTTTTTCATTTTGAGGTAAATCCCAATTCGAAATCGAATTACTTAGGGAAAGACTGAGGAAATTTTTTCTTATAATCGAGAGCAGAGAGTTCGATGACCTTGAGAGCCTCTTTCGCGCCGTAGACAGCTTCGATAGAGATCTGACGATCCGTGCCTTCACCTGGAATATCTTTGTAGGTGAGGAAGTAGTGCTTCAGGCGATTGAGGACTTTCGGCGGGCATTTGCTGATGTCATCGATGTCGCCAAAGATTGAATCGTCTTTAAGAACTGCGATGATCTTGTCATCTGCTTCGCCCTGGTCGATCATGCGGAAGCCGCCGATAGGCTTAGCCTGGAGAAGAATGTCGCCGTGCGAAATTGTGCGTTCTGTGAGGACGCAGATATCAAGCGGGTCACCGTCGCCCTCAAGGCTGCCAAGCTTGGATTCTGTTGCTGCATAGGCTGCTGTAAGGTCGCCACAGTATGTTTGTGGAACGAAACCATAGAGAGCTGGAATGATGTTCGAGAATTTCTGAGGACGGTCCACACTGAGGTAGCCCGACTCTTTGTCGAGTTCGTATTTGATCGTGTCGGATGGGACGATCTCGATAAAGACGTTCAAATATGGAGCTTTGGCCCAAACGGCGATGCCGTGCCAAGGATGTGGTTTGAAAAAATGCTTAAACTGCTCGATCAATGGGCTCAAGTCCGTCACAGTTTCTCCTTCGCCTTAGGTTTTTCCGAAATAAACAGAAGCGAACAATATACTTGAGCAAGCGCGAAAGTCTAGGTCTTTGGGCATAGCTTAGGCAGCTCCTCGTTGTCCGGAACACGATCAGGCTCGATCTAAATGCGGCGTTTTGGTGAGGAGTCTTTGATGACGCCTCCACTCATGGTAAAATTCCAATTGTTTCAAAGCCAGCCGTCGATCAGATAGCGAGTTCTCCATGAAGCTTCGTCACTTTACGATCATTTGGTTGTTCATACTCGTGTTCATGTCTTACGAATATCTGGTCTTGAACCGCATGATCAAAACACCGAGCATACTGAGTCCGCTTCTATGCGGATCTTTGGAGAATTGCAAAAAACTCTCCCCTCAGTCTGGAAAACCTCTGAGTTATGCTCTCGGCTGGATTGGTTTCTGCACCATGGCTGCGACCAATCTCTACATCATTCGAAAGCGTTCGTTGTCGCTGCAGAAGTTCGGTTCGCTGCAGGGCTGGATGAACTGGCACATATTCTTCGGTCTGCTGGGTCCAACGCTCATCGTTTTCCATTCCAATTTTAAAGTTGGAGGACTCGTCTCAATCTCCTTTTGGAGTATGGTCGTCTCTTTTCTCTCCGGAATTGTCGGGCGCTATTTCTATATTCAGCTGCTTCAGGGAAAGATGGCACTCAAAAAGCAGATCGATGAGCTCGAAGCAAAATTCGATACCTATGAAAAGCTTCAAAAAGGTCGGATTCATCACAAAGCTATGCTGGCTGCCAAAGCCGGGGCCTTTTCCATGGCGGGAGGCCTTCAGGGTGACGAGCTCAAACAAAGCACGATTCTAAGTTTTCTCGGCCGTTCCGTGTGGGGAGAGATGCAACTCTTTCTCTTCCTGCCGCCGCTTCCCTGGAAAAGTGGAAGCGGATCGCGTGAATTGAGAAAACAACTCAAGATCTGGGCGCTCCTTCGCAAGCGCCTTATATCCATGCATTACTACCAGCTTTTGTTTGGGTATTGGCGTTCCTTCCATTCGCCCTTTGCCATCTGGATGTACGTGGTCGCTATCATTCATATCGCGTCCTCACTTATCTTTAAGGTGCACTGATCTCTAAGTTATCCATCGCTTTTCGCAAATTCCATCAATCTCTTTCGAAAATAAATTCGAGAGTCTGAACGGGATCTAGCCCCACGATACTGCTTAATTTATTTGATAATTTGACGATATGAACGCATACGTGAAAACTTTTCGGAACACGAAACATGTTGCACAAGATTTACTATCTCACCACGCAATACATCTGGGTCTTGGGTGTTCTGTTTCTCGTCGGCCTCGGCCTATGGGGAACGAGAAAGCGCACAACCCATCAGGTCGTAGCCAAGCGGAAATGGGAAGATGCAGTCGCTAAAAAAATGAATGAACCTATCAGTCTTCATCCGGAGATTGATCCGAGTCTTTGCGGAGGCTGCGGCGCCTGCGTTGCTGCCTGTCCTGAAGGCGATATCATCAAACTCATCAACCACCGCGCGCAGCTCATTGAACCCGCAAAGTGTGTGGGTCACGGTCAATGCCAGGCGTCCTGTCCATTCGATGCCATTCAACTCGTCTTCGGCACCAAAACCCGCGGAATGGAATTGCCTAAGATCGATGGCAACTTTCAAACTAATGTTCCAGGCATGTATATCGCAGGCGAGCTTGGTGGGATGGGTTTGATTCGAAATGCCGTGAAACAAGGCAAACTTGCTGGTGAACACGCAACCAAAAATCTTCGTTCCGGCCTTAATACCGATTTTGATGTCATCGTGGTTGGTGCGGGTCCCGCCGGCTTATCGGCCGCGCTGGTCGCCGCGATGGAAAAGAAAAAGTATGTCTGCATCGAGCAAAATAAGTTTGGCGGAACGATTTATAACTTTCCAAAACAAAAAGTGGTGATGTCTTTCGCCCTTGATTTGCCCATGGTTGGTCAATTCAAATTCAAGGCCAATAAAGTTTCCAAAGAGGAACTTCTCTCCCTCTGGCATCACGTGCGAAAGCAGGCGAGCCTCAATGTCAAAGAAGAATGCCGCTTCATCAACCTGAAGAAAAAGGGCGATATCTTTGAAGTTGAAACATCCAAAGGTATCATGACTGCGCAAAAAGTAATCCTCGGCATGGGCGTGCGCGGGACACCTCGTAAGCTAGGATTACCCAATGAAGAGCTGCCTAAAGTCACTTACAACCTGCTCGATCCCGATCAGTATCAGCAAAAGTGGATCGCGGTAGTCGGTGGGGGTAATGCTGGGGTTGAGGCTGCTCAATATCTTTGCAAAGCGAGTCTGAAGAATAAGGTTTTCCTTCTCGTACGAGGCGATACCTTCGATCGCTGTAACGAGGAGAACCAGAAGATCATAACTGATTATGAGAAACGGGGTATGGTGCAGATCTGCTACAATACCTCCGTTGATCAGATTGAGCAGGACCATCTCATGGTCAAGCGTGATGGCAAAGTCATGCGCCTTCAAAATGATTACCTCTTTGTATTTGCCGGAGCGATTATGCCTTTTGCTTTCCTTAAGAGCATTGGCGTTCAGATCGAAACCAAGTTCGGCGAACCGGTTAAGGCAGGATAAAACGTGTTAAAGACGCTGCTTAAAAAATCCACAGTTTCTTGTCTGCTGGCAGAATGTTTTCTGCTCCTTGCATTGACGTCCTGTGGAAGTAGACAGCCGGCAGTGGTTGATGAAACGCAAAAAAGTCCAACCAAAGCTCTTTCTCACGCGAATTTAACGTCGAATTGCGCCGACTGTCATGAACAGGATCGCAAACCCGCTGCCGTGGATCTCGTCACCATTCCTCATGGTCTTGGTGAAGACTGTTCCGCTTGTCATTCCTTTCCTCTCTTCACCAATATTAAGACCAGCGCCAAGGCTCATAATCCTGCACCAAAAGTGTGCATGGGTTGTCACGATCGGGGCACGGAGATGACTGTTCACGTCGCTCGCGGCGAGTGCGCCCCCTGTCATCAATTTGGTGCCGCCTGGGGTCCAAAATAAAGACTCATTCCCTCTTCTAATTATTTCTCATCAAACACAAAAAGCCCGCTAAACCTGCTACCATAGAGAGATCATCGAATCTTTGTAGCAGGCTATCGAATTGATCTTTCGCTCAAGACGTAAAAGTTTAAAGCGCAGCCAGAATTATTCCGCAGTGTTCCTGCTGAATTCTCTACTGACTTGCGGCTTTTTTGCGTCAGAAGCCAAAGCGATCGATGCCCTTGGCCAATTTCGTCTCGGC
This sequence comes from Pseudomonadota bacterium, assembly GCA_004193325.1. GTDB lineage: Bacteria > Bdellovibrionota_B > Oligoflexia > Oligoflexales > Oligoflexaceae > Oligoflexus. The sequence goes on from SEDW01000011.1 coordinate 21,695, forward strand.
AGCTACACACGCTCGGTAGATTTTGAACAGCCAGTGAATGGTGAGACGAGTAACGACGAGTCAGTCTATTCCCTTCAGCTGCGAACAGAGATTTACAACTTCAATTCGAACGATGACGTCGTGCTTATGGACCTTCGGGACAAGTACGACAGCTACGGTAAACTCGATGACTCGAATCTCACTCTTGAGAACTATAATCGTTTTCAAGTGCGTGAGCTTGCCTACAAACGTCCTTGGGAAACGAACAAGTTCTACTTTACCCTTGGTCGCTTCTC
>SEDW01001274.1 GCA_004193325.1 Pseudomonadota bacterium
GAAGAACAGATCGCTCGTATCCTCCAAGAGGGAGCCTCTGGACAGACGACGCAAATCGAACTGTGCCGCAAGCACGGCATCAGCCAGAACACGTACTACACGTGGAAGCGCAAATACGGTGGCATGGAAACCGAGGATGTTCGCCGCTTGAAAGATCTCGAACGAGAGAACGCCCAACTCAAACGCCTGCTCGCGGAGCGAGATCTGGAAGTGGATGCCGCCAAGCAACTTCTGCGAAAAAACGGGCAGGCGCTCCCGCCGATCCTGAGACACGGATAGCGGGAGCGCGATTCTTGATGAAGTTAGGTGTGAGTGTTCGTCGGGCTTGCCACCTAGCCAGCGTCTCCACCTCAAGCCTTTACCATCAAAAAGCAACAGATAAGAACGCTCACCTATTGCAGCGAATGAAGGAAGTGGCGCGGCCAGGACAAGGCTACCGAATGGTGAGAGCCGCCTTACTGCCAGAGTTCGGTGTGCTCAATCCCAAACGAGTTCATCGGGTATGGAAGCAGGCCAAGCTAGCCTTACCTCAGAAAAGGAGGAAGAAGCGGACTGGACAGGGCGTTCCCATGGCAGCAATAAAGACTAATCAAGTCTGGTGTTTGGACTTCTGCTACGATGCCTGTCTCAATGGAACTAAGCTCAAGATATTGGCTGTCAAAGATGAATACACGAGGGAATGCCTGGCATTGGAGTGCGCCACCAGCATGACTAGCCAAAGCGTGCAGCGCATCTTGAGTCGTCTCATCGAAGAACGAGGTGCGCCTCAATATCTGCGCAGTGACAATGGTCCTGAGTTCATCTGCCGAACTTTGCGTATCTGGTTGCTCACTCAAGGCAGCCAATCCTACTTCATCAAGCCCGGTTCACCCTGGCAAAACGGACACGCAGAAAGCTTCATGTCCAGACTCCGTGCCGAGTGCCTGGATGCCGAAGTCTTCTTCAACTTACCCGACTCCCAGCTCAAGCTGGGAATCTACCGCAGATACTACAACCATGAGAGACCGCACTCAGCTCTCAAATACTTGTCACCTGCTGCTTTTGCGGCTCAGGTGGCTAAGACCATGACTGTGGAATCTAATCTTTAAATCGTCTCGACAAATGGGGGCAGGTCA
>SEDW01001275.1 GCA_004193325.1 Pseudomonadota bacterium
AAAGCCGACACGTGCCCAATGAGTTGCCCAGGAGGGCTCTCGATAGCGATGTAGGCGTCTCTATCGCCGCTCGAAACGCTCATCACCAGGGAGTAGGTCTGCGGAACGAGTGCCATGCTTGTAACGAGGTAGTCGAGTCCTTCGCCATCGGTGGGCCATTTGATGGGGCAGCTTGGTAGAGAGGGCGCTGCAGTTAAAGAAATGCCCACTGTCACACAATGCGGGACGCCCCACAGACCAATACTGTCGTCCGTTGCCGACGTGAAGTCCTTGGGATCGATGACAGATGGGATTTCAAATGCCAGAGGTGTCGGCGTTGGTGTCGGGAGAGGAATGATGGCAATGGGAGACGTTTCTGAATTTAGTAACGAAGTAGACTTGTTCGTGGATGCGCTATCACATCCTGCAAGGAGCATAAGATTGATCAGATAAACACAGGAAAGGAATGCGAGTTTTCTCGTTGAAACCATCGGTGAGTTCTCTCCTAGGCGAGGAAAACGCTGTCTCGATTCTAGCCGCTTGCGACCAAGCTCTGAACTGCGCGTTAAACAGGCACTGATTTCACAACTCATTTTTTCAGACTTTGTAAATACCAGTTCAGTCGCCGGGCGCATAGAGACAGTTTTGTCACCATTGATTTTCTTCCGCGATTTACAGTCGTCAATATTTATCGTTGATTATAATTTGTCACAGTCCTTGCACAGCGTTCTCCTCGGAACTACCCACACGGAAACGAACTCATCTTGAGTTCCAACGCAAAGGACTTCACATGCGCCACATCCTAGCCACAAGTCTCGTCGGTATCCTCGGTCTCAACGCCAGTTGCGGAAGCCAAACCAGCTCTAACCTTAACTCATCTGTAAATCAGGGCATTGAACAGAGATGGTCTTCGCAAATTGATCTCTCTAAAGAACTCTCCCCAGCTCTAGCCGACAATCTCACTGCAACCAAGAGCAGTCTTGATTTCGTGGAAATCGGCTCGAATGTTGGTGCGTCTTTCAAATTCGGAACCACAGCAGTATTCGATATCAGCGCGAGTATGAAATACGATGACATCTTTCAACGCCAAATCCTTCAGGAAGTGATTGTTGGCCGCGAACGCGATGCCGATGG
>SEDW01000249.1 GCA_004193325.1 Pseudomonadota bacterium
AAGCTGAGCGACTGCGAATGATGTCTTTCGAGAGAGAAGCAATGATTTGACCATCGCTTCCGCGAATGTTTGAGTTTCGGCAGTCAACCGCTCCATCCACATATTCAATCGCGTCTTCGATTCCGTCGCCGTCACTGTCAAGGCCGCAGCCCTGTAGATCAATACTCGTTCCGGCTGGGGTGAGTGGGCAGTGATCGATGCGGTCTGGAGCCGAGTCGCCATCGCTGTCGAGTTCACAGCCCTGGGCGTTGACGATGGAAGGGAATGGGCTGCGTGGGCACTGATCCACTGGCCAGAGCACACCGTCTTTGTCTTCGTCTTTATCTTCGCAGATATTACCCGCGTTTGGATCAAAGACTGTTCCATCATCACATTTACACGATGCGCTCGAACCGTCGCGTACACTGCTCGCTGGGCAGGAAACTTCACAACGCTCGCCGATATACTCTTTGCCAGGGCCGCAAGAAATGACACAACCACGTTGAGATTCGTCCGAGTAATTATCGGGAAAGACCGAACTTCCACTTGGAGTCATTGGACAGATATCGATATCGTTGCCAACACCGTCGCCGTCGCTATCGTTTTCAACAACGCATTGAACACTCACGGTCCCATCACTAACGAGTGGAACAAGTTCAAATTCGCTGACTTCCATAGCTCCGCCGCAGGCGCCGGCTGCTTGCCATTCCGCATAGTCCTGACCGTAGGGATTGGTCGCGAAAGGACCTTTTTTCTCACCGTTGGCACAGAGCGCGTAGACTTCGCTTTGTTGTTCGTAACGAAGTTTGAGAATGGTTTCTGCGGCAGCTTTCAACTCTTCACCGTTACCGATCTGAAGGGCAGCTGCGACTGCTGACATCTTAAAGATTTCGCTGCGATTTGCGGATTTCAGGGAACGGCCCGTTACGGTCGCCGTACATTGTTTTTGAATGGAAGACCCTTTGACCCCGGCAGCTGGGGCTTCTTTGGGAGCAAAACATCCACGGAGACTGCCTGCATCGGCGCCGAGGAGGATAGTTCCCGACTTGCCAGCATCCCAACCGTAGTTAGGCGCCTGAGAATTATCACAGTTGTCATCACCATCACCCAGACCGTCGAGATCGGCGTCATTCAATAGAGCGGACGTAATTTCGAAACGAGAATCAACGAGATCGGAGGCAAACTTGAAGCGGAATGGATTGTTCGCGCAATAGAAACGGCCCCATTCGTTGTAGGTACGTTCGGTGTCACCAATATTGAAGCGGCCTTGGGCTGTCCATGAACGGTCGCCTCCTTCAGGAGGAACCATAAAGCACTCAACGATATAATGGTCATAAGACAAGTGGAGTTCGCTCAACTTGTCAATCAGTTCCGCTTCCATGTTTGATTCCTGAGAATCCTTACATTCACAGCTGCCATCGAAAGGATTGCTATCATCTATATCCTTTGAGAAGGCATCAGCCCATGAGGACTGCCCCACGAGAAGCACACTGACTCGACCAACAGCGCGAAACTGATCGCTATCATTGGGGAGTTCGGCGCTACAAATGTTCGTTCCACAGACCGCAAATGCGGGGCTGGAAGCGAAGCCGAGGAGAAAGAGGAAGACTATGCTGGACAAACGGTTCATAACAATCCTTTAAGAAGACAAACCGTGATTTGGATACTATCTCGCTGTTAATAGACATTCGTCATTTCTCTTTGCTATCAAATACTTTCTCAATATCTGTGGAATTTCTGATGCTTAAATCAGGCTATTAAAGTTCGATGCGCCTCGCCGCATAAACGGTTTTTAACATCATGATCTTCTGGCATTATCCTGATGCCTCCGGGCCTTAGCTGAAACTGTCCCTCTGAGCTAAGCGGAAATCGATCCCCGGCGCTCCAAACCCTCCGTGTTTTCCGCCTGGAGGCTCTCGTATCTATAAGAGGGGACTCAATCACCCCCTATCGCTAAGACTCTGACTCTCCGTATATTTTCAATTCTTTTTGATAACACTCAAAGCCCCCTAATCAGCAAAATCCCCAAGATTCTCAAGTATTAAGAGGGCCAGCCGATTGGGAAGGCGAGACTGTTGTCAGATTTAGGAGTCCTCCATGCAAAGGCAAAAATTCATTGCCGCGTTCGTTTGCTTCCTCAGCGCCCTGGCCTTTGGCTGGTGCCTGACTATCAGCCGTGATAGCCGATACCATCGGGATACCGAATTGAGTCGAGTGACCCAAGGCATCGGCCAGCTTTCGAAGACCTTCGAAGTCGGTAGCCCCGAACAAAAACTTCTTGAACAGTCAGCCAAAAATCTTGGCGAGATCTCAGATGGCTCCGTTCTGATTGAAGAGCGAGCACTCCACATTGCTGCCTTGCTTGCGCTCTTCACCCTAGGCTTTTCCTGTCTCAATCTCCTTTCCCGTCCTTCACAGGTCGACGAGACCAAAGACGCAAAACAGAAAATCAAAATCGACTCGAATAAAGCTTCAATGGAATCCTTTCAGGACACACTCCTTCAAACGATCGAGGAGTTGGGTGACATCAAGGCTCAACTGAAGGTCACGGCCTCGGATTCGACTCTTGTGGAATCTCCCGTTCGCGCTATGCTGGAAGCTCAGTCGTCCGACATCGTATCGCTCGAGAGCCAACTCATTTTCATCAAAAATCAAGCGGAACAACTCTCCTCCCAAAACTCGAAATCCATGGAGAACCTCCAGCGTCTTATGGGTCAGGCGGACGATGCCTCAAACGTTTCCACCGCTGCCCGTCTCGAATGGAATGCTCTCACCATCAAACTCACTCAGTTTCGCGAAGCACAGGATAAGATCCGTATCAAAGTCGAGATGCTCGACAAGCTGCAAAAATCCTGTCAGGACATGCTGAAGAAGTCGCTCGAATTCTCGACTGTGCACAGCTATCACTCCGAACTCGGCAAGGCCAACGCCAACCGCATGTATGAAGAGAGTAAGGGCATCACTGAAATCTTCTCCAAACTCATTCACGCCATGTCAGAATCCAACGGTGATGTGGATCTGGCGAACAAACTCGTCAAAGGACTTTCCGAGCGCGCCGAGGAGATCGTGAACATCATCGATGTGATTGACGATATCGCCGAACAAACGAACCAGTTGGCTTTGAACGCCTCTATCGAAGCCGCCCGTGCCGGTGAGCAGGGTAAGGGCTTTGCCGTCGTCGCCGCCGAGGTTCGCCATCTGGCGGCTCGCTCGTCCACAGCAACCCGAAGCATTACCGAGCTGCTTGAAACCATCCAGGCCGAAGCCAGCCGCGCCTCCTCCTGTCTGGAAAAGACCCACATCAGTGTGGAAGGCGCTCATGCCCGCATCGTCGATGTCGATCATCGCTGCCGCGAGACCATGAACCTTTCCCGTCACGTAGCTACAGAGCTAGGCGATATGATCCGCATCACAGCGGAGCATAGCCAGGACATTCAGGCCATTGAAAAGCAAGGCCACGAAGTCAGCCGAATGACCGACAAACTCACGCGTCAGCTCGATGATGTGGATTCCATCGCTCAAACCGTCCACCGTGAAAGCAATCACCTGGCCGTCGGCACCGATCGCCTGTCCCGCCTTCTCAGTCGCCAGTACTTCGCCATTCAATATTCCGAACGCCTGACAGCTGGTCAGTCCGAAGGTTTCCTGGCTCTCGTAAAACAAGGCTCGGAACTCCTCGGCCGCACGCAGAGCATGCGCGCGACCTGGGACGAACAGTATAAAGGCCTCCTCAGCGCACCCTTCGCCAAAGCGGGCCCAAGCCGCGATGCGAGCCATTCTCTCAGCCAAAGAATTGAATACTGCCAGAGCAATCTCGACATTATCCGCGGCCGTAGCCCTACCCTTAGCCTGACGAAAATGCCTGATGATAAAACTCCAGAGGATTCAGATGACGACGATATCAATCTGAAAGTTTCGGTAACGGGACCGGACGATGATGAATTGTCTATTGCGACCAAAATCGGGAAGGCCAGCTAATGTCGGTGATCGGCGATCGCAGCTCATCAAGTTCCACTCAACTCCTGAACGATCTGGAGCGGCACAGTCGCGCGAACGCGGACAGTCTGTCGAAGTTGAGCTCGGGTCAGGTGTTTACCGCACAAGATCCAAGACCGACCGAGCGCGCTATTGCTGAAGGCCTGGAATTTAAGCTGCGAAGCCTCTCGTCCGCCAAACAAAATATCAATGACGGCGTCTCACTTTTGCAGACAGCAGAAGGTGGATTCAACGAGATCAGCAACATGCTCATCCGCATGAAAGAAATCAATGTCGCTGGCGCCTCAAGCACAATCTCAGATCGGGAACGAAAATTCCTCTTCATCGAATACCAGGCCCTGCACAAAGAAATCGATCGCATAGCCGAGTCGACCGAATACAACGGCATTCCCCTACTCAATGGCAAGGACGAGAGAACTCCGGAGCGCATGATTCTGCGCCTCGGTGATCCGACATCCAGCGATGAAAAATTAAATCTCAATGAATTGCGTTTTGAAAAACTGAAAGACATCGTCGCAACGACGATCGGCCTAGGGCTCAAGCCTGTGACGGATCTTTTGGGTGACGATGCTGGTGTGGCGATCTCGGATGCGATCGATTTGCTGGTCCCTGACGACAACCGGTTTGGAACGATCTATGATCAGGCTCTCGATCAGGTCGCAAATTTCCGCGCTGAATTTGGAGCGATGCAATCCCGCCTCGACCGGGCGAAGGATTATAACGACGTTGCCTTCGAAAACATTTCCGCTGCGAAATCAAAAATCGCAGACACCGACTACGCGCATGAAGTCTCTAAGCTCACGCAAACATCCATGTTGATGCAGACAGCGACTGCCCTTCTCACCCAGAACAACCTGGCTGCACGTCTCGGGGTCAATCTGATTAACAGTCTGCTCAATTAAACACGACATCGCTGATCTCAAAAGATGAAATGCTGTTCGGTTCCGCCGTCCAGCGAATCTTCTTCGTCAGGGTCTTAAAGGCCTTCGACTTGTAGAGCTTCGAACCATCGACTCTGGTCATCATATGGGTGGCATTCGTATTCCAGCTCTTCACCGCTGACAAATCAAATTCAATCGTCTGATCGCTATTCACGTTATTGAAGCTCACGAAAGTAAGCTTTTTGCTTGCCGCATCGTAGGCCACGATCGTCTTGTCATCGCTTGAACCCAAGATCTTTTGTCCCGGTCGGATAAAGCGGGAAAACTGCGCAAAAACAAAGTATTTTGCGCTGATGCCGGTTGGCTTGCCGCGCACATTGCTGTCGGCTGGCATCATATGAAAGTTGGCGTTGATCATGCCTTTGGTACCGTAGGGCTCGATCACTTGTGCGTAAACCCAGGCAGTCGGACGAAGATGATTCACGTCGTCGAGAATACTCTGAGCCATCGCCGCACCCGAAGAGTCGGAGTCATTGTATTCGGTCACCCAAAGTTTTTTACCGCTGAC
>SEDW01001276.1 GCA_004193325.1 Pseudomonadota bacterium
CCATCGGCATCGCGTTCGCGGCCAACAATCACTTCCTGAAGGATTTGGCGTTGAAAGATGTCATCGTATTTCATACTCGCGCTGATATCGAATACTGCTGTGGTTCCGAATTTGAAAGAAGCACCGACATTCGAGCCGATTTCCACAAAATCAAGACTGCTCTTGGTTGCAGTGAGATTGTCTGCCAGATCTGGGGAGAGTTCTTTTGTGAGATCAATTTGCGATGACCATTTTTGTTCAATGCTCTGATTTACGGAGGAGTTCAGGTTAGAGCTGGTTTGGCTTCCGCAACTGGCGTTGAGACCGAGGATACCGACGAGACTTGTGGCTAGGAGGTGGCGCATGTGAAGTCCTTTGCGTTGGAACTCAAGATGAGTTCGTTTCCGTGTGGGCAGTTCCGAGGTGAACGCAGTGCAAGGACTGTGACATATTATAATCGGCGATAAACATTGAGGACTGTAAATCTCGGGAGAAAATCAATGATGACAAAACTGTCTCTATGCGCCGGGGGACTGAACTGATATTTACAAAGTCTGAAAAAATGAGTTGTGAAATCAGTGCCTGTTTAACGCGCAGTTTAGATCCTGGTCGCAAGCGGCTAGAATCGAGACAGCGTTTTCCTCGCCTAGGAGAGAACCCACCGATGGTATCATCGAGAAAACTCGCATTCCTTTCCTGTGTTTATCTGATCAACCTTATGCTCCTTGCAGGATGTGATAGCGCATCCACGAACAAGTCTACTTCGTTACTAAATTCAGAAACGTCTCCCATTGCCATCATTCCTCTACCGACACCAGCGACGACACCTCCGGCATTTGAAATCCCATCTGTCATCGATCCCAAGGACTTCATGTCGGCAACGGACGACAATATTGGTCTGTGGGGCGTCCCGCATTGTGTGACAGTGGGCAGTTCTTTAACTGCAACGCCGTCACTTCCAAGCTGCCCCATCAAATGGCCCACCGATGGCGAAGGACTTGACTACCTCGTTACCAGCATGGCACTCGTTCCGCAGACCTACTCCCTGGTGATGAGCGTTTCGAGCGGCGATAGAGACGCCTACATCGCTATCGAGAGCCCTCCTGGGCAACTCATTGGGCACGTGTCGGCTTT
>SEDW01001277.1 GCA_004193325.1 Pseudomonadota bacterium
AGTTTAGCCTTCTGCTCCGGGGTCAGGCCTATGCCACTATCTTTCACCTTGAACATAATGTCCGAATGCTGACCGTCCATAGGACTCACATCGACATGGATCGAGCCACCCGCTGAGGTAAACTTCAAGGCATTGCCGATGAGGTTCGTCAGGACCTGATTGATACGCAGAGGATCGCCGAGTAGGTTCGGCCGGATCGTTTCATCGAGGTGGACCTTGAGAGCGATCGACTTCTTATCAGCCGTAGGCCGAAAGAGATTCTCCGCGTCAGCCAGCATCGTGGCGATGTTGAAAGGCACACTCTCAACAATCATCTTGCCCGATTCAGCCTTGGAGAAATCAAGAATGTCGTTGATCAGCAGAATCAGATTCTCCGTCATACGATGAACAGTCTCGAGCTGACCCTTCTGTCCTTGATTCAAATCCGTCTGGAGCAAAAAGCCCGTGATGCCCTGCACCCCAATCATCGGCGTGCGAACTTCATGGGTAATCGTCGCGAGAAAGTTCGATTTATCCGCCGCAGCCCGAACCGCAACTTCGCGTGCCGCTGTGAGATTTCTAAAGAGATTGATAATCGCCGTCTGCATCGGCTTGAAGATAAAGCGCGCTTCACAAACGAGCAAAGTTAGGGTCAGCATAAAGATAAAGAATTCGGCGCGCTTTGCATTCGAGACTTCAACTTCCGCCTCTTGCTGATGAGTCGTGACGACCCGATCGAGCTTTTTCAGAAAATTGCTTTTCAATAGATCATGAATCTTCGCCGTCGCATCCTTCGATGCTGAGTTCATCGCGACCGCTTCTGCTGCTCCGATAAATTCCAGAGCCGCTTTGTCAGTCGCATCCGGCTCGGCAAAATACATCGCCTTCAACTCAGCCGACAGCTCAAGCATCCGACCTTCGTGAGCCTGACGCCCAACCAAGACCTCGTGTCTCAACTTGAACGCAAGAATCTCATCACTCAGAATCTTTCGATACTCGGCTTGGTCCGCTGTATCCGAACTATTCGAATAGAGCTCGGCATAGAGCGATATCCGCTGCGAGAGCATACGCTGCCGCCCCGAAATGTTGATGATCTCCGCGCTCTCAGCTTGTTTCTCTATGAGCTGATACAT
>SEDW01001278.1 GCA_004193325.1 Pseudomonadota bacterium
ATGAGGAGAAGACTGGCAATGATCACCTGCATGGCGAGGAACTTCGATAGCGAACTCAACCAGATCGGCGTCGGCATCGCATCGACGATCTGATTCAAGCGGCTCTGACGCTCTCTCCAGATCAATTCCCCTGTGTAAAAGGTCATGATGATGAGGAGGAAGAGCGAAAAGGAACCACTGCTGATCTCAAGAACTTTGTAAGTGGTAGGATAAGTGGCAGTCCCGAAGATTTTGCCTCCGATTTGTCCGTTGAGCATGAACATATAGATCACACCGGCCAGAGTCAGACAGAGGAAATAGATATTTTTCAATGCACCTTTGGCTTCGAACCAGGACTGAGAAAGGAGGAGCTTAAAGCGAGCCTTGCCGCTGAAATCAAGCGGAGACGAACTTATGAGAGTCGGCGAAGCGAGAACAGCCTGAGCTGCCGCAGTTTTCGTCTCGACATCCTTTTTCACTTTTTTAGGTTTGGGAGCCCGCTGAACGAAGGTCAAAGCGATCGCCAGGAAGACCAAACTGATCGCGATCCATAACAAACGGTTCCAAAGCAAAACGCCACTGAGCGTGACGAGACGACTATTCATGTCTGCCACAGACCAGTATTCGGTGAGGCCACTGATGGCTTGCATTCCAAAGGGATCAATTAGGCCGCGGACCAACTTCTTATCGATGTCGGACGTCAGGCCCTGCCCAAAGAGATAGCCCATGAAACAGAGGATTCCCGTGACATAAACCGCACTCATCTTCTTCGTCACAGCGCCCATGGCAAAAGCGATACTACCGAAAATCAAAATGTTCGGCATGACAATCGAAACAAATGGCATGAGATAAGCATCGAGTCGATGGGGACCGAAGAGCGATCGCTGCACGAGCGGAAGAGCCGAAGCTAAAAAGTGCCCGACGGCAAGACCTGTGAAGATCAAGGAACAGACGACCAGAGCCCCAAGATAGCGGCCGAGGTAAAAGCCTGTGCGCTGCGCGGGAGTCGCTAACACGATCTGATCGAATTTTGCTTCGTAATCCTTACACACGGCCTGTCCAAAGATGGGCGAGACGATCAGGATTCCAAAGAGAGAAATCAATGCGTAGTAGAGATTGATCGAATAAGGGCT
>SEDW01000250.1 GCA_004193325.1 Pseudomonadota bacterium
CGATAATGAACGTAGAGAACACCGAGGTTCATGCGAACTGCGATATCACTTGGGTTGTGCTTCAGCGCTTCCTGGAAAGCGAGGAGAGCAAACTCCGGCTTGTCCTGGCGCAAAGCGATCATGCCCATGAGGTTTAGAACCTGACTGTCCTTGGAGTTCATGGCATCGAGACCATTCAGGATGATCTGAGCCATATCAAGGTTACCGCGGCGGTAGTAGATCTGAGCTAGGATCTTGCGAGCTGGCTCATTCTTCAAATCCACCTTCAAGGCTTCCCTTACCGCGTTCTCTGCCTTATCAAGCTTCGATGAGGCGAGCTGCGCCTGAGCGAGGTTGATCATGGCATCGAGGTCACGAGGGTTGTCTTTGATGCGGTCCTCTAGTTTTGAAATCAGACTTTTGGTCGTGCTGTCTTCATTCGCTACCATCGCCGACTTGCCGTCGTCCTGGCTTTGAAGTTCGAAGCGACGCTTTTCTTTGTCGATGCGAGCGACCTGGCCGGTCGTTGCACAGGCGCCAAGCAACCAAAGGCAGGCGAGGCTTGAAGCAATTTTGAAAGATATGGTTTTCATCGTTTGTTACCCTTCGTCCTTTAGTTAGCTAGATCAGCGACAGATTTATCCCAGATCATCATATGCGACATGTAAGTTGGCGACGTCGACTTTTCTCCGATGACCGGATATTTCTCAGGATGCATTTCCACCATCTTTTCATAAGTCTTACGAGTCCACTCGGTGAAGGTCTGAACCTCTTGCGAGCGTTGGAAAGACGTTTCAAAGAACTTGTTGCCTTCGTCTCTCAGCGGGAAAGCCACTTTCTCGATCGAACTGCGATAAGCATCGACCTGAGCCTGGGACTGACCGGCAGGAGCCGGAGCATCGAAGAGCATCTTCGCGAAGTTCTCATGCATCTCGCCCATGCGGAAGAGCGAGGCTACAGTGAATTCACCCGAACCCAATTCGATAATTTCCTGGTAGCGATGAACGAGGTCGACGAGTTTCGCCTGTTTTTCGCCAGCTTCTTTTTCGATACGGGCCGCATCGGTGATGCGAACCGCCTGGAAGTTGCGGAACGATCCTTCAAGGTCATTGAAGAGCGCGCCAGCAGCCACACGGCGGGCTTCCACAGCAGCCGGAGCGTTCTTGGCCGTCAGATCCTTATGGAGCTTACGGATCTCTTTCAAAGCATCCTTTTGGTTGCCTTGGATGAGGAGCACCCGGGCTGAGCGAGAGCGAGCAACGAGGTTGCCTTCACTGCGTTCTGGCCAGAGAGCGGCGTATTGGTTGTAGTAGTTCAAAGCTTCGCCGTAGTTCTTGTCCTTCTCAGCAAGCTGAGCGATTTCGAGACGGGCCGACTTTGCGAGTTCGTCTTTGCTGTAGAGCTGAATGAACTTTTTGTAGAGCTGGAGAGCTTCCACGTTATTGTTCAGGCCCTTGTAAAGAGTCGCCGCGTTAAAGAGAGCGTTTTTAGCCTTGGCTTCTTTGGTGTAGTTCACACCGTACTCGCGGTAGAGGCGAGCGGCAGTACTGAAGTCAGCGAGCGATTCTGAGGTCTGAGCCATATCGAGAGTGACGTCAGGCGCCATGTCCGATTTTGGATATTCCTTCAGAATTTTGTTGCCGGCAGCGAGGGCCTCATCCACTTTCGCAACTTTATAGTAGTTGAGAGAAGCGTTGTAGAGCGCCTTGTCAGCCAGTTCATCCTTCGGGAACTGCTGCTGGAAGGACTCAAAGGTCTTTGCGGCTTCCAAAAACTTATTGTCTTTGTTCTGCTGCACTGCAAGCTGGAAGGTACCAACTTTCATTGCCTTGACGATCTCGACCTTGACGGGTGTCGCCATGATCTTAGCGCTTTCGTTATACTTCTTACCCGTCTTCACAAGACTGTCCCAGTCCTTACGCTCGGCGTGAAAGGCGAGGATGGCTTTGATCGAAGACTGACCCTGAGGACTGTCTGGGATCTCGTTTGCCATTTGGTCGAAGCGAGTCAAAGCGTTTTGATAGTGACCGTATTCAAAGTAGGTCATCGCTGCGGTAAAACGCATCGGGAAACCTTCTTTTTCGTTGGGCAGAAGCTTCGCGTAGTTGTCGATCATCGTCACGAGTTTTTGTTTCACGCGTGGCAGAGCGATCGGCTGCGAGACCTGGCCAGCAGGCGGGAGCTTTTGATAAGTCGTCGCTTCATCGATCTTACGAATCGCCACAACCGATTGCAAAGCACCGTCTTTCAGGTATTTACCGTCTTTAGGACGTTCCTGAGTGACCTTGTAGTATTCATCTGCAGAGTTTTCATACTGCTCGAAATAGAAGTAGATGTCCGCGAGGTAGAAACGGAGCTCGTAGGCTTCGTCCGCTTTCGGGAAGGTCGCGAGGTAGAGGCGATAGAGTTCGGCCGCTGCATCAAAGAGCGGTTTCTTCTTCAGCTTCTGACCCTGCTGATGGTAGCTGGCCGCAAAGCGGTGAATGTTCTTTTGCGTCTTCTCAGCCGATTCAGCGAGAAGCGCTTTGTTCGCCACGTTCGCCGCGATCCATTTGCTGTTTGGATCGACGTAAAGGCTACGCATCTTTTTCATCGTGTCGACAACGGCCGGCACTTGAAGAGCGGTGTCATAGAGCTTCGCGAGCTTTGCATGAATCTCGGGGTTACGCGGACGGTTCGGCGATTCAGCCAGAAGACGGCTGTAAACGTCGATCGCTTTCGCAACTTCACCGTTTTCATCGTAGATCGAACCGAGTTTCTCTAGCATGTCGTAGAAGGCTTCTTTCTCACCAAGACGGGAGAAGTAGTCCATCGCTTCATCAATGCGCTCGGTCTCCGCGAAGACCATGATCAAGTCGTTGATCGCTTCCTGGCGAAGGTTGAAGTTACCTGGAGATTCCTTGTCGCGCTCAGCGATTTTGATCGCGAGTTTAAAGGCGGCAATAGACTTGTTGATGTTATCTTGAGTCTCTTGATCATTGCCGGCTTTGGAGTTGTAGTAAGCCCAGCCCAGTTTATAGACTGAGTAAGGGTAGACGCGTGACTCTTTGAAGTTCATCGCCTCTTTATAGTTGTCCTTGGCTTTTTCCATATCGTGTTTATAGAAGTAGAATTCGCCAAGAGCCAGGTAGGTGTCAGGCAAAAGAGGAGAAGTCTTATGCTGCTGAACGATCTGGTTGAAGTAGAGCACAGCGTTGTCGTTGTCGAGGAGAAGAAGAGTCTTCGCCAGGGCGTAGAGCGCTGCATCGGTACGAGGGTGCTTAGGAAACTCACGAACAAGGCGACGGAAAGCTTCCGTTGACTTCATGAGTTCGGCTTTGGAGTTTTTGGTTTGAAGGGTTGGTTCAGCGCCTTTTTTGCCGCCGGACTTCCACTTGTCGAAAGTGGTTTCCCACTCTTTCATTTCCACATCGCGCAGATATTCACTGCGCTCGGCGTAGATTTCGCCAAGGCGAAGGTAGAGCTCGAATTTGCGGCTCTCGTTCATCGCCGGATCGTTTAGAAGCTTTTGAATCGAAACGACGGTTTGCACACGCAGACTGTCGGCTTCGCGAAGCTTCTCAGGCGAGATACCCTGACGGTTTTCTGAGAAGTAAGAGGACATGTCCTCTTTCTTGGGCTGCTCAGTCTTGATCGCGCTCTTCTTCGCCGCTGCGTAGCCGTCTACGCTAAGCATCGCAAGAAGAGTCAGGACGACTGCTGATTTGATCATTCCTCTAAATAGCATATAAAAAAGTCCTCACTTTTACAGGGTGTCGTTCAAATCACATCTTACATTCAGGTTCTACGTCGATTATCTGGTAGCCAATTTCATCCCACCAGTATTCGTTTTTTGTATCTTGCCAACTCTGGGTCTTCTTACTCCAACCACTAAAAGCATCCTTGTCGGTTACTCTTGTGACTTTTGTTTCCGCATGGAGTTCCCGGCCCAATATTTGCTCTTTCTGACTCATAAGCAATTCCAGGTAGAGGAACTGCGACTGAGAGTAAAGCTCTTCAAAGTGCTCCTTGAGACCCTGAAGCTCTTCGAGGAAGAGGCGACCGATTTCATTTCTGCGGCTTTCCGCACGTTTGAGGAGTTGGTTTTTATAGGTCTCATAGCCAGTCTTCTGGCCATAGATTCCGTAAGTGTCGAGCTGGGTCAATTCTTCGATGAGCGTTGCATACTGATCGCGGACGAGGAGCATGACGTCGCTTTCCGCAGCCGTACTCAAAACCTTGGTCGGGATCCCGATGGATTCACCGGAAACGCCTGTGACAAGGTTTTCAAAGAGCTGGTAGGAAGTCTCTGGCGTGAGACGCTGACGATCGAGCCAGACGCCAAGCGAGTCGATCGCTTCGCGGTTGCCTTCAGCGAATTCTGCCAAGACAGAGCGGGCATCATCGTAGCGGCACATCCAGTAGTAGATCATCGATTCCAAAACCTTGGCTTCCGGATTGAAATGCTCGCGGAAGTAAGGGGCATTCACCGCATAGAGCGTGCCGAGGGCATGCTTTAAGCTACCCGACATGAATAGAGACCAGGACTGCTCGAAGAGAGCCTCGTAGAAGAGGTTACTGCTGCGGCGAACCTGACGATATTCACGAGCGGACTCGATGAACTTTTGATCCTGGTAGTAGAGGCGGGCCAAAGCCATGTGCGCGTAGTTGATCATCTCGATCAGTTCGCTGCGCTTGATGTCGGCAAGGCCTTGAGCCGTCGGATTGAGGATAGCGTTGAGATAGCTTTCAGCTTCAGCCGATTTGTTAGCCGTGATCGCCATCATGCTCAGTTGATATTGAGCGGAGAGGAAATAGCGGTCCTGCATCACGAGCTTTTCATAAGCGGCTTTTGCCAGCTGATCTTTTCCTTCAGCAAGATAGGCGTTGCCTTGAATGTAAGACCAGTTGTTCCCGAATTCAGGCGGCAGAGGAATCTTCGATTGAAGCTTCGGTGCCACGTCTTCGAGTATGTACTGGATCGATTTCACCTTTGAAACGGTCCAGAGGATTCGCCATAGAGGAGTATGGTTTTCGGCATAAGGCTCTTGAGAAAGGGCCAGGGCCTGAGCCGCAAACTCACTCGCAAGAACGGGAAAACCTGAGAGGTAGAGAAGCTCCGAACGAACCTGAAGATAGGTCTGCTGATTTTCATCCGAGAGCTGGGTATTCGTATTGGTGTAAGGCTCCAATGCGTCCCACATCGCTTTTTTCTGAAGCTCACCCTTACGGTAACGATCGATCACTTTCGAAAACGTCTTGTCGAGCTCAGGTGATCTCTGCACCTGAACCACTGCTGGCGTATTTTTAGCTTTCGCCTTCTTCGGAGCGGCCATCGCCTGGCTGCCTGCGAGTAGGAGCGAAATGCATATCGCTGTCGAATTAAACTTCACTCTCATCTTCATCAATGCCTCTAGACTTAGAATAGGAAGTAGCTCAAACCAAAGTCGACCGAG